>JAHEBG010000202.1 GCA_024642445.1 Gammaproteobacteria bacterium
CCAGGCGATTCTGGGTTGCGGCCTTGATCGGTTTCGCGTTTCTGTTCATCTGGGCCGAGCTGGCAGTAGGCATCTTCACCGACTGGGGCAGCTGAGCGCCGCCCTTTTTTCAATTCACGGGAAGCGCATCAGTTAACGTACGCTCCCGGCCAGCCCTTTTTCCTGGAGTCGATTATGTCAACGCCAGTTATTTTTTATCGTTCTTGCTTGCAAGTATTCCATAACCGAAGATTCTGACATTTCAGCATTCCTACGTTGAAATGATGGGGAAACTTACATGTTACTTGAAAACAGATTTGCTACGAAAGCTTTGACCTGCAGCCTTATTGCTGCAGCATTACTGAGCGGTTGCATCACGTCCTCTTATCCGGAGGACTGGTCCGGCATACGGCCCGCTTCGACGTCACAGTGCCCGGATCTGACCGGCTCGTATGAAAATTTTGGTCTTTGGAGCGATGGAGATCGGATTGATCTGGCGAGCCTTTTTTTTCCTTTGCGCTCGAATGAACCCATGATAAATAACAATGAACGCAAAGCGGTTACTCACGTAAGCTTTGGTTATGCAGACGATAACTCGCTTGCCATCAAAGCATGGGTCAGTGACCAGATATTGATGGAGCGCCAGCTGACTGCGTCTCAGTTATCTTGCAACGCAGGGCAAAATGTTTACCATGAAAGCTCATGGGGCTTAGACGGCGTTGCGCCTGTCTTGCCGGTTCTCTACAACAGCTCCATCGACCGCTTGCTATTGCTGGCTTCCGATGGGTCGCTTCTGATAGAAAATCACGAGTCTACAAAAGGTATAGCCATCGTCATCCCCTTTCTTGTCAAAGGGAAATATTGGTTCAAATTTTCACGTATATCTCCTCTATCGTCCGACCTGTTGAATGAGGACAATAGGCCGCGCGGGGTGCGCACTGGAGTCATGCCTGCCTACCGATTGCTTCCACCGGAAGGGGCATCAAAGTGGCTCGGCTACAATGACGCCGGCGCCTGTCTTGAACAGTCAGCCCAGTCACAGAGCAGCCCTGACCCTAAGGCATTGGCCTTGCTGGGAGGGCGATCTACCCAGGCGTTCATTCTTCAGAATGGCAAAGACGGTGCGCTTTTACAAAACGGCAGCATGATAGGTAACACCTGGATGCCATCTACTCATGGCTTGCGCGTCGAAAAACAGCACTGGAAGCCACCGTCCGTTGCAGACCGCTATGTACTATGTTTGCTCGCCAAAGGTTACCGATGGGATGCGCCTGCCATAGCACCACGCATACAAAATGACCAGGCGCCGGCACACAACGATGCAATTAAATAAATCCTCAGGCATCTGATTAATATCAATACTCAGTCACGTCGATGTGATGCACGGCAATCACAGACGTTATAGCGAAGTCGTTCCGTGGTTGCGTTGCAGCGGGCGCTTCAGCAGTCTTTCTTGATTATCGAACTAAAAAGCGCATACTCGGAATTCCATCGATAAAAGAGGACACGGCTATGCGTATCGCGAAGCAGGATATCCCGACCAAAATCAATGTACCCGGCGCCATTGCACGCCAGCAGATAAACTTCGGCGACGCCACAGGGTTTGGTATGCTCAGCGGTGAATATTTCTCGCTGGGCAGCGGCACCGATATTTCACCCTTGCTGAAAGGACTGGAAGGCGATCTTTGCCAAGCGCCGCACTGGGGCTATGTTCTTGAGGGCTCGCTTGTGGTTACCTATGCCGATGGCAGCCAGGAGCAGCCCACCGGTGGAGATCTGTTTTACTGGCCACCGGGGCACTCTGTTCGTGCTGATGCCTACGCGGAACTGATCCTGTTCAGCCCGCAACACGAGCACACCCATGTCATGGATCATATGCTGGCGAAAATGGCAGGCTAAACCGCAACCTATGCACCCTGCCCGCACGGCCCTTCTGACACTCACGGCGCTTGTGGCGTTTGCGGGCAATTCCCTGCTGTGCCGTGCTGCGCTAGCCGGTACCAACATGGATGCCGCCAGCTTTACCTCGCTTCGTTTGCTGTCCGGGGCCTTGGTACTTTGGCTGTTGCTACACCTGCGCGGCGGTTCGCATGCCGGGCGTGGCAATTGGCAATCGGGCTTGGCGCTATTTGTCTATGCCGCCGGATTCTCTTTCGCCTATACACAACTTACGGCCGCTGCCGGTGCACTCATTCTATTTGCTGCCGTACAGGCCACCATGATTGGCTACGGTTGGTATGTTGGTGAACGTTTACGGGCACTGCAGGGCGTTGGCCTGCTGTTGGCGTGCGGCGGCCTGGCGGGCCTGTTATTGCCCGGCACTTCAGCGCCACCGCTAACGGGCAGCCTTTTGATGCTGTCAGCAGGCATGGCCTGGGGCATCTATTCGTTGCGCGGGCGCAACAGCACAAACGCGCTTAAGGTAACCGCGGGCAACTTCATACGTGCTGCAGTGTTGGCCGCGGCACTCAGCGCGCTACTGCTGCCCAATGCCTCTTGGGATGCACGGGGCATTCTGTACGCAGTACTGTCAGGCGGATTGGCTTCGGGCTTGGGTTACGCCATTTGGTATACCGCGTTGCCTGCATTAAGGGCAACCAGTGCCGCAACCGTACAACTTTGCGTGCCGGCTCTTGCCGCCTTGGGCGGCGTGGTGTTTCTCGGCGAAGCCATAACACTGCGCCTGCTTTTGGCCTCAGTGGCCATCCTTGGTGGCATCGCGTTGGTAATTTTGGTAAAACAACGGGCGCCGGCGACAATGCTTCGCTAAACAGCTCGCCGCTCATAAAGTTGAAGTAGCACAATCCACCGCGTGGCATGCGCTTTTTGGAATATGATAGTAACAAATGCTGCCGTGCAGCTGGATTCCATATTGGGGCGCCATGAAATATTGTTTATTTGCACTGATCGCATCAAGTTTATTGCTCGCGAGCTGCCAATCGTCTCATCCGCAGAGGCTGCGCAATGATTCCATTGAAGTGCTGGACCATTCAAAAAATGAAGTCGACACCGCCGAGTGCCAAAGGCAAGGCGGCGTTGCCCGTCAGGTGGGAATGCTTGGCTTGCTAACCTGTGTCCTGCCACTGCCCGATGCAGGTAAAGTATGCCGTTCTAGCGCCGACTGCTCGGGCGCCTGCTTTGCACCGCTTAGGGCTGAACTTGATAGCCAGACAACGGGAACTTGCCAAAGAGATACTGCATCCATGTTTGGTTGCAACAACTTCGTAGAAGATGGCGTTGTTGTCAGAGGCGTGTGTGTTGATTAACCTCCATCATTCAATCACGCCTTAGCAGGACATTGAAGCGCGACATTATCTAGGCGTCGCGAGCACCATAACTTAAGGTAATTGCCGATGACTCAAACCCATGCAAACCCTTCCTTGCAAGGCGCCTGCCACTGTGGCGCGGTGTGTCTTACACTGCCGAGTGCACCTGAAACCGCAACACAATGCAATTGCTCTTTATGCCGCCGCACAGGGGGGATTCTTTCTTACTACCCGTTTGGATCGGTAACCATTGAAGGCCATCCGGA
>JAHEBG010000203.1 GCA_024642445.1 Gammaproteobacteria bacterium
AAATTCGGTGCGTACCTGCTTATCCAGATACCACACGTACGGGCCGCCGACACCGACCAACAGACCCAGCCCCAGCAAAAACAGACGCAATAGTCCGCGCTTGATGAATGATCGGCTGGGAGGTGTTTCGTTAGAAGTGGTATTCACGGCAGGCTTCGGCTCGGGTTAAGACATTTTATCAGGTGCGCGCCGGCATGGGTCATCCAAAACGGCGCACATCGACCACGCCGGGTACGGCATTCAGTTTGCCCAACAAGGCGCTCAGTTGGCCAAAATCGGCCACTTTCAGGTGCATCTTCAATTCGGCCATTGTTCCTACTTGCGATAAGGCATTGACACTGGCGATGTTGACATTGGCCTGGGCAATCAAATTGGTCAGATCCTTCAGCAGCCATTTGCGGTCATAGGCGCGTATCAGAATGGACACATCGTATTTGCCTTCTTCACGCTGCCCCCAGGTAACCGGCAATTCACGCTCGGGATGTTTCTGCACCAGATACAGGAAACTGGCACAGTTGTTACGATGAATGCTGACGCCCTTGCCTTTGGTCAAATAACCGGCAATGGCATCTCCGGGAACCGGCTGGCAACATTTGGCCAGTTGGGTCAACAGATTGCCCACCCCTTGTACCGAAAGATTGCCACGCTTAGCCGGAGCACGAACACGCAACGGTTTTTTCGTTTCCACCGGCTCGGCTTCCGGCTGCAACAGTTCATGCAATGCCCGCGAAATCTGGCTAGGGCTGATATCGCCCAATGCCAGAGCAATGCACAACTCATCGCGGTCGGGCATTTTCAGGCGTTCCAGCAAGGGTTTGACATCCACTTGCAACAGGCCAACCCTGCGCAATTCTTTCTCCAGCAACGCGCGGCCATCGTCCAGATTGCGTTCGCGTTCAAGCCGGAAAAAATACGCGCGTACTTTATCGCGTGCTCGGGCGCTGGCCAGATAACCGTTTGCCGCCAACAGCCAGTCGCGCTTGGGTGCCCCGGTTTTACCGGTCATGATTTCAATACGGTCGCCCGATTGCGGCTGGTATTCCAAGGGCACAATGCGGCCGTTGACTTTTGCGCCACGGCATCGGTGCCCGACATCGGTATGTACGTGGTAGGCGAAATCCAGCACCGTACCGTTCTGCGGCAGGTCGATCACTTCACCGCGCGGGGTCAATACATACTTCCGGTCTTCAATTAATTCGGTACCGACACCGGCCAGCAGCGTGCTTTCATCGGAAGCCCGGCTGTTTTCCAACAGTTGCCGCATCTGGGCAATTTTTTTCTCGAATTCCCCCTGCGCTTTGCCGCCTTCCTTGTAGCGCCAATGTGCGGCCACACCCATTTCCGCCTGCTCGTGCATTTTGAAGGTGCGAATCTGCACTTCCAGTCCCAGCCCTTCGGGCCCGATTACGGCGGTATGCAGGCTTTGGTAATTGTTGCTCTTGGGCTGCGCAATGTAATCGTCAAATTCGCCGGGTATCGGTGTCCATAATTGATGCACAATGCCGAGCACGCTGTAACAATCGCCAACGCTGTTGACCAGTACGCGGATGGCGCGGATGTCGTACAGATTTTCGAAATCCAGATTCTTGCGCTGCATCTTTTTCCAGATGCTGGTGATGTGTTTCGGTCGGCCCGCCACATCGGCCATGATTTTTGCCTGCAACAGGGCAACATGCATCTGCTTGATGGCGCTATCGATATAGCGCTCGCGTTGTACCCGCTTCTGCTGCAACTGTCGGGCAATGGCCTGATATTGCTCGGGCTGCATTAACCGAAACGCCAGATCTTCCAGCTCCCACTTCAGCTGCCATATTCCCAAACGATTGGCCAAGGGCGCATGGATATCGGCACTCAGATTCGCCAGAGCCAATGCATCCGGGTGGTTGCCCGATACCGCTTGCCGCATCCGGATGACCTGAAGCGCCAGCAGTATGATCAATACCCGTAAATCCAGAATAATGGCCAGCAAAAGCCGTCGTAAACCCTCGGCATTGCCATTGCGGCCGTGCTGCCGGTAAATCTGCCAGACTTTTTTCGAAGCGTTGAGGCCGTCGAGCAAAACACTCTGCTCGGCACTCAAGGCGCGCGTTTTCGACTCGCCATCAGGATGCAGATAGGCGGCTGCGGCCACCAACATATCGGGGTCAGCCGAAAGGCCGTGCAAGAGTTGCCATAACTGCAAGGTGTCGGAACGGCTGTCTGCATCCATACCCGCCAGCGCGCACTCGACCAAACCCGAAAATTCGGGTCGGCTGAGCCAGTCGTCCGGCGTCACTTCAGTCGGCAATGGAGGGCGGGATTTGGGCACGTCAGTCGGGAAAAAATGCTTTACACTGGGACAGTATGACAAAATTACCGGAGCCCGTATGAAACACAGTCTACTTTTTGCGGTATTGGCGCTTGGCGCCGGCCATGCCTCGGCGCAACAGGCCGATAGCACCCAGAATATCCAACAACGGATGAGCCCCGAGCAGTTCAAAGCCGCCGGCCTGGACAAGCTGAGCGCTGCCGAACTCAAGGCCCTGAACGATTGGGTCAACGGTGTAAAAACCGTAGTGGTTGAAAAGATTGTGGAAAAACGGGTGGAAGTGGAAAAACCCAAAGAAGACACCAGCGATATCAACACGCGTCTAGTGGGTGAATTCAACGGCTGGCGCGGCAATGCCGTTTTCACCCTGGAAAACGGTCAGGTTTGGGAGCAAATCGATGCCAGCGCCCTGTACGCCAGCAAACTGACCAACCCGAAAGTACGGCTCGCCTTCAGCGGATTTTCCGGCTGGAAATTGCAGGTTGACGGTTACAACGCCTGGGTCAAGGTCAAACGCATCAAGTAAGTTCGGCCAATTGTTTGGCTAGACGCTTGCGGGAAACGGCACCTTTAAGTGCCAGTTCCTGTGCGAACACCTGCACATTGAGCTCCTCTACATCCAAACGGAATGCCAGGCTGCGGTTTGAATCCGCAGCCTTGCTGTGCAAGGCCGCCAGGGCCGCATTGAACGGCTGCAGTTCAAGCATGCGGGCCTGATCTTTAACGGGGTCTTGAAGTGCGCGCTCCTGTCGCAGATGCAAAGCTTTCAAATACCGTGGCAAATTCGCCAATAATGGCGCAGGCGTTTCCGCCAAAAACCCGGGATAGATCAAGCGCTCCAGATGGGCTTTGATATCGGCCAGATTGCCACTTGCCCAACCCATCAGGGATGGCGTCAATTGGCTTCGGATTTTGGCGGTCCAACCCATGCAGTCTTCCAGCAATGCCATCACCTGCTGGCTGCGTGCGAACAAATTCCGAGTGGATGCCGCCACCATCTGTTCAAATGCCGGCAAATCACGAATACCGGAAAAGTCCTGGGCCAACAAATCATTCATGGCGGCGGCAACGCAGTCCTCACGTAGATTGCCGCTGTTGGCGAAGGTGCTGTACAGCAAATTGCGCTGGGTATCCACCGGCAACTGCTTGGCCGAGCGCTTGGCGGCATCGGCCATGGCCGAGCGCAATAGAAACCGAACGG
>JAHEBG010000204.1 GCA_024642445.1 Gammaproteobacteria bacterium
ATTTTCTCTTCACCATACTTATTTCTTCAGCATGAATAACCTGAAGGATTTGATTTTGAATGCGGGGTTCGAAGTGCTCCAGATATCAACTGCGGTACATGGATCCCGCTTGGGTCAGGCGCCGACACTTAAAAGCAAGGCAATGCGCATAGCAACATGGCTTTCCGATTTTTTCTTTTGCGGAGGAGATAACATAGAGGTTATAGCGCGACGCTTAAAACATGATGAGCATTAAAATTCAATTTTTGCACAGTAACTATTTACCGCAGTGTAATCGTCAGCCCCCTAAAGCATCTTTGGAGCAGAATTTTGTTGGCGTGCTTGTTTGACCAGCGCCAACAATTTTATTGATCGCTCCCTCTCGCTGCTCAAGTATTCTTTCAGCCACGGCTTGCGAAGCAGCAATCCTTTTTCAAGCCAGGCCTGCGCTTCTGGCAATAAGCCGGCAGAAATCAAGGATTCTGCCATTTTATACGTAAGAGCCATAGTTGGATGTGCTTGGTACGCGGCCTCCATCTCCTGCATGCTGGGTTCAAAATTACGCTCTGACAGCGTAAGTTTTGCCCGCTCGATTCGAATGAAATCTTCGGCAACCAGTTTGAACTTAGGGTTGGCCAGCAATGCATCACTCAGTTGCCACCATTGATCACGGCTGACTACTTCATTGCAATTTTTTTTCTGGACTTCGTCATTAAGCTTTTGCAGTACGGCCAAGCTGCCATTTGAGAATGGACTTGTCGCAATGGATTGCATGCTTACGGCAAAAAGGTTTGCGTCTTTATACCGAACGTCTTTGAACCAGCAGTTGGTGAGCAGCGCGGTCAATGGCAGATCGGACGATGATAATTTTTCTTCAACATAGGCATGCATCAATACATCTACCGCCGCCTGTGGGTCTGCCGTATCGAAATAAAATTTCGCGAGCTCAATGTTGGCTCGAACCGATTTAGGGTGCTCTATCGACCAAAATGCCACCATTTTCGCCGGCTGACCCCAAATCGGAGCCTGTAAAGCAGTTATGGCGACTCCTGCGGCAAGCCAAATGCCAATAAAAAAGAAACCAAGCTTTTTGCGGCCCTGTAAAGAAAAAGGCCAGGCAGTTAATGCCAGAGCGGGCCCGAGCATTGGCAGGTAATTGCGGTGTTCAAAATACAATTCCAACGGCAATACCGTTGACTCCATGAGGTGCCCGGCAAAATACCACAGCACCGCAAAAGAGAATAACGGATATTGCGCTCTTTTCCAAAGCGCCAAGCCCAGTAAGGTTATAAATGAAAGGGCAATAAGTAGGGTTGAAAACGGGTCTAACAGTGAGCTGTATATGGGGAAATCGTCATGATAAATGCCGCTTCCCGTTAAGCTGGGCAGAAGAATTTCTTTGATGTAATCCAAAACTACATGTAATTGGGTATAAATTCTTTCCGGCAAGGTAAATTCACGGTGATCGAATGCGTGGGCTTGCAGCCCCATCTGAAAAACTGCAAGTACAACTGCCAATGCAGGCAGTACACAGCCTGCGAGTAGAAGCCTGCGTGACAAAAGGTCTTTTTGATCAAAGGTGTTCTGTAGCAAAGTAAACAACAACACCGTTGCATACAAAGGCAATAACGCACCGGATTCTTTGCACAATAGCGCGAGTAGCGTGGCAAAGCCCAGCACGGAAAGTGCCGCAAATCCGTCACGCCAGTTTTTACTGCGTTGCAGCAGAGCAATAAAAGCCCACAGTCCGGCGAAACAGAATGTGGTCGCCAGAATGGTCATCCGCTGAACCACCAACATTTGAGTTGAAATCTGCAATGGCTGAAAGAGCCAGGCGGCCATTGCAAGCAATGGCCAAAACGGGCTTTGAGGCAGCTGTGTGTTGGCTTTTGCCAATTGTCTAAGCAGACCGAATAAAAGTACGCCATTCAGCAAATGAAACAGTACATTGGTTAGCTTGAACCCAAATGGACTGCTTGGCCATGCGCTATCGTTAATCAGGAAGCTTAATGCGGCAAGCGGTCTGCCTGGATTGCCTTCAAAGGCCGCTAAATAATCGCCTAAGTTGTGCCAAGGGCTATTGGCTAAGAGATTCAGATGCTCTAGATTGTTGAAGTCATCAAACAGAAACGGCCCCGACAATGCAGGCCACATTAGAAATACATATGCAATGCATACGCTGTATAGCAGCACCCCTGTGAGGTGTTCTTGTTGAAGTTTTTTCATCGTACCATTGTGCATAAAAAAGCCCCCATACGGGGGCTTTTTCAATGAAAATAAACTGTCGAATTAACGGCAGTTCGAAGGACGGTACTTTGCAGCCACCGTGCCGGTATTGCAGGTCCAGGATACCGAACCGCCGGTGAAGGTTGGAACCAGAATAACGGTGTTGCCGGTAAGGGCAGCGTCATTCGAATAGGTAATGGTGATTTGACCGCTGCCACCAATCGCAATACCGCTCACGTTGTTGCCGGTGATGGTGGAGGAAATACCCGAGCTGGCTTGGGTTGGGAACTTGCCTTGCGAGTTGCGGTATTCAGCCACAGCCAGTTTAGCAGCGCCGGCCAAGTTCATACCTTCCGACACTTTCGCGCGGACGGTGTAATCTTGGTAAGCAGGAATGGCGATAGCCATCAGGATGCCGAGGATCGCAATAACGATCATCAGTTCAATCAAAGTAAAACCTTTTTGCAGTGTTTTCATGGTAAATCTCCCTGAGAGTTCTATTGAGTGCTCGCACCGCGGCAACGATTCAAAGAGCCCGCCGTGGAGTGCGCTATAAAGATGACTTATTTTTTGAGGGTGTGCAAGTTTTTTTTTGAGTGTGCGCTATGTCACAAAAAAATTAAGCGAAATAAGGGCTTAAAAGATAAAAATAGCCAAAAAATGGCCCTTTTTTGACCAAATGTGACGCTCAGCGTCACATTTAGAGCAATTATTCCATTCCAAGCTTTTCCATCTTGTAGCGAAGTGCGCGAAAAGTGATGCCCAGCTGGGCTGCGGCTTTGGTTTTATTGAAACGGCTTTTTTCCAGTGCGGCTTCAATTTGGCTGCGTTCCAGTTGTTGCAATGCTTCCGGCAATGCTTTGGGTGTGCTGCCTGATGTTGTGCTCTCTTTCATGAACTGCAAATCGCTGGCTTCGATGAAGTTGCCCTCGGCAAGAGCTACTGCGCGCTCAAGGATATTTTCCAGCTCACGGACATTTCCCGGGAAATCATGGGCCTTAAGGCGCTGTTCGGCCTCGGGTGACAGGGTAAGCAATGTGCCGCTGCCGTGTTCCGACAGTTCTTCCAGAAAGGCATTGGCCAAGGGCAGAATGTCATCCTTGCGTTCGCGCAGCGGTGGTACCGGCAATTCGATCACGTTGATACGGTACAGAAGATCCTGCTCGAAACGGTGTGCCGCCACTTCTTTGCTCAAATCCAGGCGGGAAGCGGTGATCAGCCTGACGTCGATGCTGGTGTCGGCAAAGGCACCCATGGTACGGATGGATCGATCTTGGATGGCTTTATGCAGTTTGTTTTGAA
>JAHEBG010000205.1 GCA_024642445.1 Gammaproteobacteria bacterium
TCTTTTTTCACCAAGGCCAAGGTGCGCGCCTGCTCGCTGCGGCCCAGTTTATCGGCTTTGGTCAACAGGCAGTGCACGGCAATGTGGCGCTTAAAAGCGTAGTCGAGCATTTTGAGATCGTAATCACGCAGTGGGTGACGCACGTCCATCACCAGAACAAGGCCAGCTAAGGGCTCGCGAATCTGGAAATAACGGGTGATGAAGGCCTGCCAATGATCGCGCACGGCGATGGGTACTTTGGCATAGCCATAGCCGGGCAGGTCAACCAGATACCGGTTTTCAAGCACACGAAAATACACCAAATGCTGGGTACGGCCCGGCGTTTTGGAGGTCCGGGCCAAGCTGTTCTGATTGCACAGCACATTCAGCGCCGTTGATTTTCCGGCATTCGAGCGGCCGGCAAACGCCACTTCGGCCAAGCTGTCTTTCGGCAGCTGGGCAAGGGCATTGGCCGAAAGCACGAATTCGGCTTGCGCTAATAAGTTCGCCATGAGGCTCTTTACCGTAGAAATTGCCCCATTCTACCCTTGTTTGCACGCTACCGATTGACCCAAGGCCTTAAACACTGGGATAATTAGCAGGTCTCGGGGCTTGCCTCGATCTTTCCTTATTTATGTACAGTTCGGAGTCCGAATGAAGCTCTCCCGTCTCGTTGTTTTGAGCACCGCCTTGGTGGTAACCGGCGCCATTGCCCAGCAAGCAGCTGAACCTGCCAGCCCGGAAATGCCGGCGGTTGTTGCGCCCGTTGCCGACAGCGGACCGGCCAAAGCCGGCGACCCTAAAGCCGGACAAACCAAAGCCGGCGCCTGCGCCGCGTGTCATGCGCTGGACGGCAATGCTACCGATGCCTTGTACCCGAAGCTGGCTGGACAACACGAACAGTTCATCTGGCGCCAGCTGAAACTGTTCAAATCCGGTGAGCGCAATAACGCCATCATGATGGGCATGGCGGCTCCGCTCAGCGAACAGGACATGCGCGACATCGGTGCCTACTTCGGCACGCAGAAAGTCATCGCTGGCTTGGCCGATGAAAGCTTGATTGCGGAAGGCCCGAACGCCGGCAAGAAATTCTATCAAGTGGGTGAACGCATCTACCGTGGCGGCAACAGCGCCAACGGCGTTCCAGCCTGCGCAGCCTGTCACGGCCCTGCCGGCGCCGGCGTTCCCGGCCCAACCTACCCGGCACTGGGCGGCCAACATGCCAGTTACACGGCTGCGAAACTCACCGAATTCCGCGATGGCACAGTCTGGGGTAAGGATAAAAATGCCAATGTCATCATGTCGCAAGTGGCCAAAGGCCTGAGCGATGAAGATATTCAAAGTTTGGCTACCTACTTGCAGGGCCTACACAAAGCCGGCAAGTAATCCCGGCGACTGACAGCCTGTGTTCAGCAAGCCGATTGCATTCTATATGCCATCGGCTTTGTTTTTTATAAGGAGTTAACAATGATTCGTCGTATCGCCCTGTGTCTTATGCTGTTGGTTCCCGTAGTTGCCTGCGCGCAATTGAAGCCGGGCATTCCCGTAGCCGGCAAAGATTATGTGGTGTTGAGCACTCCGCAACCCACCTGGGGTACCGGCGGCATTGAAGTGGCGGAAGTGTTCAGTTACTCCTGCTCACATTGTGCCCAGTTTCAACCTCTGGTGAACCGCTGGAAACCCACTCTGGCCTCAGATGTCAAATTCCGCTACGTACCCGCGGTTTTCGGTGGCGTTTGGGATACCACTGCCCGCGCGTTTCTGGCAGCCGAAGCGATGGGCGTGCAGGCCCGCACCCATGACGCCATATTTAAGGCTTTCTTCATCGACCGTAAAGTGAAAACGGCAAGTATTGATGAACTGGCTGGAATTTATGCGGGCTTGGGTGTTGATGGCGCTAAATTCAAAGCGGTAATGAACGGCACCACCGTTTCAGCCAAATTGAACCGTGCACGCCAATTTAGTCTGCGCGCCGGCGTTGATTCCACACCAACCCTGATCATCAACGGCAAGTACCGTGTGACTGCACGTACCCACGAAGAATCGTTGAAAGTGGCCGAGTTCCTGATTGCCAAAGAACGTGCGGCTTCTGCCGTCAAGCCCCGTTGATTTCGAACCCTGCTTCGGCAGGGTTTTTCATGTCCAGTACTCAACTCAAGCTTCTCAGCAGCAACATCCAGGCCGGCTCCATTACCCGCGCCTACAGCGAGTACGTGACCCGCTCCTGGTCGCACGTGTTTCCGAACGGCAAGCAGGGCAATCTCGATTCGCTGGCGCAAGCCTATGCGCCCTATGATTTGGTGGGCCTGCAGGAATGCGACCCAGGCAGCATGCGCTCGGGCTTTTCCAATCAATCCGAATATCTGGCGCGTAAAGCCAACTTTCCGTTTACATCGCATCAAGCCACGCGCCGGATAAGTCATTTTGCCAGCTCGGGAAATGCCTTGCTGTCGCGGCTTGAACCCCGGCGAATCGAGCACTCGATTCTCCCCAGCAGAATCCCCGGACGCGGCGTGCTAATGGCCGAATTTGGCCCGCCAGGCAACGAATGGCATCTTGCAATAACGCATCTATCACTCAGCGCCAAAGCACGCAGGCTTCAAATCGCCTACCTGTCAGAGCTGTTGGCCGGCAAGCCGCGGGTGGTGTTGATGGGCGACTTCAATTGCGATGCCTTGGCGCCGGAAATGAGCCGGCTTTTCCGTGAAACGGCGTTGGGCGTTCCCGAGCATACGCCACCAACATTCCCGAGCTGGGCGGCAATGCGGCCGATTGACCACATTCTGGTTGGAGGGCTTGCCACCTCAAACTATCAAACCCTGGTAGCCGCCGGATCCGATCATCTGGCAATTGCTTTGGATTTGGAAATTCCACAGCCTAGTCCAGCGAATACCCCATCCGCTCAATCGACGGTTGCAGCCGACTAAGTATCTCAGAATCGAAAAACGAACGGTAATTACGCCAGCGCCCCATGGCGCGCTGATTCAAGGGTTCCATGACCTGTGCGTAGCTGGGCGTGTGAATCACGGCTTTTCCACGTGCATGGGCGGTGGTATCCAGCCATTCCTCGCTCCACGGGATCTCCAGAAATTCGGCAATGCTGCGAGTACTGTGCACAGGATCGGTGACCAGATCTTCATAACGTGATACCAGCACTGGCAAATCAAGCCAACCTTCCAACGCATCCCAATAAGTCGCTAATGCCATGTATAGCTCGGCAATGCGGTCGAAGTGCGAGAAGGCGCCACCCAATACCGTGGAGCGAAGGTTCTGCATATAGCAACTGAGTATGACATCGCAGGGATGGCGCAATGCCAGAATGATTTTAGCGCGGGGAAACAAAGCCCTTACCAACGGCAGTCGCGCCCAATTCAGAGGATTCTTGTCCACCAATCGACGACCGCTCCGATCAGGGACTTTGGCTTCGGTCTGGCTGAAATAATGCGCCCGCAACGCTGCAATCTGCGTCGGATTCAGATTCGGTAACCCTAGTGGATAGTCCACGCCCATCGCCTGCAGTTTCAG
>JAHEBG010000206.1 GCA_024642445.1 Gammaproteobacteria bacterium
CGTTCACCCGAGATGAACTGCTTACCGCCATCCGACAATTCGTAACGCAGCTCAAGGTATAAACCAATGACCGCGCCCAAATCGATTTTCTCCGTATTGCAGGATTATCAAAAGCGTTCGATCAGCCATGTGGCATCCGCGCCTGAAGTTTCGGAAGAAGCCGGGCATTGGCGGGCTGTGGCGTACCGGCTTGGTCCGTACATGCTGGCATCGTCATTTGATCAGGTCATCGAGATTACCGGCGTACCTCCGATGACCACCGTTCCTCGCGCGGAGCCGTGGTTGCTGGGCGTAGCCAATTCACGAGGCAATCTATTGCCGATCGTGGACTTCAAATTATTCATTTTCGGTGAACGCACACTGATGCATGACGGACAGCGTATGCTGGTCGTGCAACAGGCCGGTGGCATGGTCGCCGTGGTAGTCGATGAGCTTTTTGGACAACGCTTCTTCAATGACTCCATGCGGGTCGATGAGGCGTCGGCTTTCGATGAAGGCAGATTGGGGCATTTTGTCAGTAGTGCCTACAGCGCATTTGGAAAGATATGGGGCGTTTTTGACATGGATTTATTGACGCGAACACCGGAATTCAGACAGGCTGCTGCCTGATAGCAACGCTAACGCAAGGGGAATACAGAGAATCATGAGCACGAATAAACTTAGTTCAGTTACCGAGAAATTGGGCAGCTACAGCCAGAGGTTCTGGCTTCTGGTGCTGTTGGTTTCCATCCTGGCCCTGGCCGCCAATCTGTTTGCTACCAGCTACTACAGTAGCCAGGAAAACGAGGCGCGAGCGCTCAGTTCCGAGCTTCAGGTGCTTTCGCAGAAGCTGGCGAAATACTCCAAGGACTCCGCTGCAGGCGATGCTGAAGCCTTCGCCGAGTTCAAGGCAACTAAGGAGCGTATTTCCGAAGTGGTGGCCAAACTCAATAAGAGCCATAACGGCATCGGTGCCCAAGGGGCCTTGGCGCAGGTGAGCAAAACATGGAAAACCATGTCCGGCAATGCCGACTTGATCCTGAAGAACGAAAACGAATTGGTCAATCTCGCCCAGACTGCGAATGATTTCAACAAACGCGTGCCTGAACTGTCGGCGCGTTTGAGTGAGGTGGTTTCTGCGATGTCCGATTATTCGGCGCCAGCCCAGCAGATCAATCTGGCCAACCGCCAGATCGTTCTGGTAGACCGTATGGCGCGTCGCGTCACGGAAGTGGTTGCAGGTGGCGAACGATCGGTATCTGCCGCCGATGCGCTGTCACGCGATACCGCGGCATTTTCACAGGTGTTGACCGGCCTCAAGGAAGGCAATACCGACTGGAACGTTTTCGCGGTAGCCTCGCCAGCAGCCATGACCTCGGTAAATGCCGCCGGCCAGTTGTTTGCTGAATCCGAAAAAGACATCAAAACCATTTTGGATGCGTCCACCAACCTGTACGACGTGCATCAGGCTGAAAGTGCCATTTCGCTGGATTCGGCGCTTTTCCTGGAAGACAGTGAAAACCTGTATTCCGCCTACGACAACATCAACATCCGTCGAGTATTCCCGAATACCCTGATTACCTTGGTGGCTGCCGGTTTGTTTGTGCTCAGCCTTGGCTTCTTCCTGTTTATTTCCATTCGCGCCACCACTGTGCGTTTGCGCCAAGATGCTAAGAAATCCAACGAGGTCAACGTTCAGCAACAGAAAGCCATTACCCGGTTGCTGGACGAAATTGGACCGTTGTCTGAAGGTGATTTGACGACCTACGCTACCGTTACCGAAGACTTCACCGGAAACATCGCCGACGCCATTAACATCACCATTGATGAAATGCGCGATCTTGTCGGTACCATCAATGACACCTCGGTGCAGGTATCGGCTTCGGCTCAAGAAACGCAGGCTACTGCCGCGCAATTGGCGGAAGCCGCCGAATACCAGGCGCAGCAGATTCAGGCAGCGTCGAAACAAATTACCACCATTGCCGAAAACATCGATGACGTTTCCCGTCGTTCCGCCGAATCAGCCGACGTGGCAACGCGTTCGGTGCAGATTGCTACCAAAGGTGCCGATGTGGTGCGTCAGACCATCAATGGTATGGACAATATCCGTGGCCAGATCCAGGAAACCTCGAAGCGCATCAAGCGTCTCGGCGAGAGCTCTCAGGAAATCGGTTCGATCATTGAGCTGATCAATGACATTGCCGAGCAGACCAACATCCTATCCTTGAACGCTGCCATTCAAGCGGCTTCGGCCGGTGAAGCGGGCCGGGGTTTTGCGGTGGTTGCCGATGAGGTGCAGCGACTGGCGGAACGCGCAACCAATGCAACGAAGCGAATCGAGACATTGGTACAGACCATTCAGTCCGATACCAATGAAGCGGTCAGCTCGATGGAGCAGACTACCGCGGAAGTGGTGGCCGGTGCCCGTCTTGCCGAAGATGCCGGTTTGGCGCTGGGTGAAATTGAAACGGTTTCCGGCGATTTGTCGAAGCTGATTCAAGACATTTCCCAGTCCTCGAAGCAGCAGTCCTCAGCCGCCAGCAGCATTACAGAATCCATGGCGACGATTCAGGAAATCACCAAGCAGACATCACAGGGCGCGGGCAATACCGCGGTTTCGGTGGGTAACTTGGCCAATCTTGCAGCCGATTTACGTCGATCTGTGGCCAACTTCAAACTGCCGGAATAAACAAAGGCGTGCGTGTTGGTGTTTTTTCGGATTGTACTGAATTGAATCTGTAAGGGTTTTGCATGAAATTACTCAGCCCCATTGATGTAACGGTATTGACCTGGTTAAAGCCAGAGCTCGACAGTACCTTACATCAGGCAAGGAACGCACTGGAACGCTTTGTTGAAGAAGGGCAGGGCGTAGCTTCGTTGCGAGAATGCCATGAACACCTGCATCAGGTTGTTGGTATTCTCAATATGGTTGAGTTGACCGGAGCAGCGCGTCTTGCCGAGGAAATGGAACAGCTGGCGGTAGCCTTGTCCGACAACACTCTGTCGGGCGTCGACAGCGCCTACACGCTGCTCATGCAGTGCATTGTGCAATTGCCGGATTACCTCGAGCGTTTGCAGAATGGCCACAGGGATGTGCCTATTGTATTGCTGCCACTGATTAATGAGCTTAGAGGTATCCGAAATGTGGAAGCGTTGGGAGAGGAATCCGTATATTCCGCGGCTACACAACAGGCACTTCCGTCAGCCGTTCTGTCTCAAATTCAGTCGGTAGGTACAGACCGTACATTTAATGATTTGACCTCGAACTTCCAATCGCAACTTTTGAACTGGTTGAAAGACCAGTCCAGTACCGAGGTATCCGCTCAGCTGGCATCAACCTGCACGCAAATTTGTGCACACACCCAAGAAGAATCCAGTCGAAAGCTGTTCTGGGTGGCATCAGCATTGATGGAGGCATTGGCACGTGGCGCTATTACTCCCAGCAATGCCTTGAAGCAGACGTTGGTCAAGTTGGATCAGGAAGTCAATTATCTCAACAACCACAACATGGGTGAAATCCGTC
>JAHEBG010000207.1 GCA_024642445.1 Gammaproteobacteria bacterium
GTTCCATTTGTAGATGTTGTCCAGAATACGCTCCAGCCCCAGGACGAATGCCCCGATCAGGATAAAAATCCCCGCCACCACCACGGTAATAATCCGGTAGCGCAGTTGCAATTCTCCAGTACAGCCATCCCAGAGAACAACGGTGGCGATTACCCAAGCCAATCCGGCACAAAGCCACGACAATATTCGATAGGTATGTAAACCCAGTTCATTCATGAAATGGTTAGACCCATTGTCCGCATCATGCTCGCCTAGATATATTTTTTAAGAAGTTCGCAACAACATTTCAAGCACAAATTTCGAACCAAAAAACGCCAGTGCCAGCAGTACCATTGCGGTCAGTGTCCAATGTACGGCGCGGGTGCCGCGCCAGCCGTAGCGCATGCGGCCAATCAGCAGGACTAGCAAAGCAAGCCAGCTCAAGGCAGTGAGTACGGTTTTGTGCCACAGGTGTTGCGCCATCATGTCTTCAACAAACACCAGTCCGGTGGCCAGGGTGAGTGTCAGTAACAACCAGCTGGCCCCCAATGTTTTGAACAGCAGTTGTTCGGTTTGCATCAGCGGCGGCAGAGTGCTCATCCAAGATTGCAGATGCCGACGGCGCAGGGCGCGGTCTTGCAGCCAATACAGCGCCGCCAACAGGGCGGCAATGGACAAGCTGGCATAGCCAAGCAGGGCAATGCTCACATGCAGTTTCATCTGCCAAGCTAGGCTGTTATCGCCGTGGGTACCCCAGTTGGCATTGATCAGAACCGAAGCAGCGGCAATCGGGTAAACCAAAACGCCCAAGGCTGACAGCGGTTTCTGTGCGGTCAGCAGTGCGGTGATGGCAGCCATGGCCAGCGCTACCCAAGATAATGCGCCAAACACATGCACATCCGGGCCGTTGGCGGCCTGCCAGTACAGTCCCTGGCACAGCGCATGCGCGGCCAATGCCAGCAAGGCAAAGGCTTGCGGAAACAGGGTGTGCAGGCCACTGCGCTGCCGGAACACCCACAAGCCTGCACTCAGCAGATAGGCGATAACGGCAACGGCGGTGGCAAGTTCAAGGTTCATGGCCACAGTTTCGCATAACCGGCGGGTTTTTTCCGCAACCCCGGATTTTGTCAGCGCGTATAATGGCAGGCCTAACCGAGGATTGCGCATGTTTGAATCGTTGACCCAACGCTTGTCCGGCACTTTGCAACGCCTGCGTGGTAAAGGCCGTCTCACCGAAGACAACATCAAGGAATCATTGCGCGAAGTGCGCATTGCGTTGCTGGAAGCCGATGTGGCGCTGCCGGTGGTGATGGCGTTGATTGAAGGCATCAAAACCCGCGCCATTGGTCAGGAAGTGATGACCAGCCTGACCCCGGGCCAGGCGCTGATCAAAATCGTGCACGATGAAATGGCAGCGGTAATGGGTGCCGAAGCCGTGGCCTTGAACTTCAATGTGCCAGCGCCAGCCGTAATACTGATGGCCGGTCTGCAGGGCGCCGGTAAAACCACTTCCGTGGGCAAGTTGGCCAAGTACCTGAAAGAAAAACAGAAAAAGAAAGTCATGGTGGTCAGTTGCGATGTCTACAGGCCGGCCGCGATTGCGCAACTGGAAGCCTTGGCCAAGCAGGTTGGGGTGGTGTTTTTCCCCAGCCAGGCCAGCCAATCACCGGTAGATATTGCCAAAGCCTGTTTGGATGAAGCCCGCAAGACCTATATGGACGTGGTGCTGTTTGATACCGCCGGCCGTTTAGCCATCGATGCCGCCATGATGGCGGAAATCCAACAGCTGCATGCCGCCATTAATCCGGTGGAAACCCTGTTCGTGGTGGATGCCATGACCGGTCAGGATGCCGCCAATACCGCCAAGGCATTCAGCGAAGCCTTGCCGTTGACCGGCGTGATTCTTACCAAAACCGACGGCGATGCCCGCGGTGGCGCGGCCCTGTCGGTTCGGCATATCACCGGCAAGCCCATTAAATTCGTAGGTGTGGGTGAAAAGCCCGACGGCCTGGACGTGTTCCATCCGGAGCGTGCCGCCAGCCGCATTCTGGACATGGGCGATGTGATGAGCCTGGTGGAGCAGGTGCAATCCCAGGTTGACCATGAAAAAGCCGCGAAATTGGCGCAAAAAGTCGCCAAAGGCAAGAAATTCGACCTGAACGATATGCGCGAGCAGTTCGTGCAGATGCAGAATATGGGCGGTCTTTCCGGCTTGATGGATAAATTGCCGGGCATGGCGCAGATTCCCGAGCACGTGAAAAATCAGGTGGCCGGCAAGGAAATGCCGCGTATGATCGCCATTATCGGTTCGATGACGGCCAAGGAGCGCCGAAATCCCGGCTTGCTGAACGGTTCCCGGCGTGCCCGGATTGCCCGTGGTTCGGGCACCACCCCGGCCGATGTCAACCGCCTGCTGAAGCAATACCAGCAGATGGAATCGATGATGTCGAAGCTGTCACGCGGTGGCATGAAAGGCATGATGCGCGGCATGAAAGGCATGATGGGTGGCGGGTTTCCGGGCGGATTCGGCGGCCGTTAAGATTCACGCTTTGCAACTGGCGCGAATACGGCTATAATATCGGGCTACCCGAGGCTTCGGCTTCGTTGTCCCTTCAGAACTGCAGAGCACATACTATTATGGTCAAGATTCGCCTGACCCGTGGCGGCGCCAAAAAGCGTCCGTTCTACCACATCGTGGTAACCGATCAACGCAACAAGCGCGATGGCCGTTCCATCGAGCGTCTGGGTTATTACAACCCGGTTGCCCAAGGCAACGAAAAGCGCGTTGAGCTGAATGCCGAACGCGTCAACCACTGGGTTTCCAACGGTGCACAGCTGACCGATAAAGTCCGCATGCTCGTTAAAGAAGCCTCGAGCCAGGCCGCGGCCTGAGCCCTTCCTCGCGGCCATGACGCGAGGATCCGAGACATCGCCGGAGCGCCGAATCCTGATAGCCAGGATGGTCGGCGCTTTTGGCATTTCCGGCGAAATGAAATGCCAGAGCTTTTCCAATCCGCCGTCACAGCTGTTGAAATACCAGCCGCTGATTATGGTGCATGACGGCAAGGAAACCCCGATTACGCAATTCAGCGGCCGTATGACTGCCAAAGGCCCGGTCCTGCGTTTTCCCGATATCCAAGACCGCGATGCTGCGCAGGCGCTGAACGGTGCCGAGTTGTGGATTACCCGCAGCCAATTGCCGAAACCGAAACCCGGTGAATACTACTGGATCGACCTGGAAGGGATGCGTGTTCGCAACCGTGAAGGGGTGGATTTCGGTACGGTTTCCCATTTATTCGAGACGCCGGCCAATCCGGTGCTGGTGGCGGTAGCCGAGCGCGAGCGATTAATCCCGTTTCTGCTGGATCGGTTCGTGGACAGTGTTGATTTCGAGCAGGGCCTGATTACCGTGGACTGGGATGCCGATTTCTGATGCGCATCGATGCCATCACCCTGTTCCCCGAGTATTTGCAGTCCTGCGTAAAAGTAAGGGTGGTAGGCCGTG
>JAHEBG010000208.1 GCA_024642445.1 Gammaproteobacteria bacterium
ATCAGCACGGCGGCTGCAATCAGCGCGCCGGTTTTCAGGGCATGCACGCGTTGCAGTTCGGGCAGGGGTAAGGCTTGCCCGCTGGCGTCCATATCCAATTGTTGGCCGCCACACATGCCCATAGAGCCGCTGGCGTGCAACAGCGTGCGCAGGCAGTGCAGGGCAGTATCTTGCGGCCACGGCGCGTTGGCCAAGGCGCTGAAGGCGGCGGTTTGCAGGGCGTCGCCTGCCAAAATGGCGGTGACTTCATCGAAGGCAATGTGCACGGTGGGCTTGCCACGGCGCAGGGCGTCGTTGTCCATGGCTGGAAGATCATCGTGAATCAAGGAATAGGCGTGCACCATTTCCACCGCGGCAGCGGCCGGGTCCAGGGTTGCTTCGGGCAACTGAAACAAAGCGCCGCTGGCATACACCAAGCGCGCACGCAGGCGTTTACCGCCGCCCAAGCAGGCGTAGCGCATGGCCTGATGCAGGCGCACCGGCGCCACGTCTTCGGCCGGCAGCAGTGCGCTTAGTACCTGCTCAATGCGTTCATTCGGCATCGGAGTCTTTGAACGGGGTTTGCTGATCGGGGTTGCGGTTGTTCACTTGGCTTACCCGTTGTTCGGCGCTTTCCAAGGCGGTTTGGCACTGCCGGTACAAACCAATGCCGCGCTCGTACGAGGCCAAGGATTCGTCCAGACTTTGTTCGCCGCGTTCCATGGCTGCCACCACCGCTTCCAATTCTTCCAAGGCCTTTTCAAAGGCGGCCACCGGCGAGGGTTCGGTTTTCGGGGTTTTGCTCATAGCGGGTTCTCGGGTGCGTGCCAGATCAGGCCATTGCCGTGTTGGCGGAAATACAAATCCAAAGTATGCGAACACAACACATTGGCCACAGCCAACAGTTCGCCGCTTTCATTATAAACAAAGGGCAGGGCATCGCGTTGCCAGGGCGGCACGCGTTCGCTCAACAGTTTTTTTACCGAATGGTGCATGCTGCGCCCCGGCAATTGCAGGCGCTCGCTGCCGCTGCGGTAACGCACCTGCAGCGGAAACGGTGCCGGGCCCTGCCAGCTAAGCTGGCCGCCGCGCGGCAAGGCCAACGGCGTATCGCCATGCCAGAGCGTGTTCAGATCGGCCAATGGCGCGCTGTTTGGGCGCGGGTACCAATACAACACGTTTTGCCACACACCCAACGCGGTGTTTGGGCCACACCACGGGCTGCCGGCATCATGGCGCGAACCGCGCAGTTTTTGCAAAAGCTCCAGCAGTGCTGCATGCCCCGGGGTTTCGCGTTGGGCACGGCGCAGCCATAGCCGCAACGTATGCGCCTGCCATACCGGCGGCAAGGCCAGTAGTGCCTCCAGTGCCAGCCCCGGCCCGCGTTCGCAGGCGGCCAGATGCTGTTCGGTGTGCTGTTGCAGCACCTCGGCATCGGCACGCAGCAAGCGCGCGCTGTGCGCCAAGCGTTGCCCGGCCTGCGGAAAGCGTTGTTGCAGCAGCGGCAAAACGTCATGCCGCAGGAAGTTGCGATCAAAGCCGGTGTGCAGGTTGCTGTCGTCATTCACCCAACGCAGGCCATGTTGTTGCGCATAGGCCAACAACGCTGCACGGGGGTGTTCCAACAGCGGCCGCCATACCTGCATGCGCCCGTGTTCGCGGTGTTCGCGCATATTGCCCAGCGCTTCGGTGCCAGAGCCGCGCATTAGCCGCAGCAACAGGGTCTCGGCCACGTCGTCGGCATGGTG
The DNA here is from genome assembly GCA_024642445.1 of Gammaproteobacteria bacterium. Taxonomy (GTDB): domain Bacteria; phylum Pseudomonadota; class Gammaproteobacteria; order Xanthomonadales; family Xanthomonadaceae; genus Arenimonas. Next base: position 1,728 of record JAHEBG010000208.1, read on the forward strand.
TGCCAAGGCCAGGCATTCGCCGCTTGTGTAAATGGAATCAAACGCGGCGTAACGGGCCTCACGCGCCTGTGCTTCCACGTTGCGTTCGCGCTCGGCCACCTGCACCCGCAGGCAGCGGTACGGCACGCCCCAGTCAGCGCATACGCGTTCGGTATGCGCGGCCCAGGCATCGGCCTGTGTGCTTAAACCGTGGTGGATGTGCACCGCGTGCACAGCAAAGCCGCCGGCTTGCGCCTGTGTGTGCAGGGCATGCAGCAATACCGTGGAATCCAAACCGCCACTGAAGCCCACCCATACGGATGCCGCAGGCGGCGGGGGCAGCGTCAGTGCCGGGTGTTCGTTCAACTGCGCTCGTAAGCGCCGTAGCCGCGTAAGCGTTGGTAACGGCGTTCCAGCAGGTCATCGATGGGCAAGGCCTCAAGCCGTTGCAGTTCTTCGCACAGGGCCGCTTTCAGGGTCTCGGCCATCTGCACCGGGTTGCGGTGTGCGCCGCCCAGCGGTTCCGGAATGATTTGATCGACCAAGCCGTGTTCTTTCAGGCGTTCGGCGGTTAGGCCCAAGGCCTGTGCGGCGTCTTCGGCTTTGCTGGCGCTTTTCCACAGAATCGAGGCGCAGCCTTCCGGCGAAATCACCGAGTAGGTGCCGTATTGCAGAATGAAGGTGGCATCGCCCACGCCAATGGCCAGTGCCCCGCCGGAACCGCCTTCGCCAATCACGCTGCAGACGATAGGAATTTTCAGTTCGGCCATTTCCAGCAGATTACGGGCAATCGCTTCAGATTGCCCACGTTCTTCCGCGCCAATGCCGGGGTAGGCACCGGGGGTATCAATGAAGGTAAACAGCGGCAGATGGAAACGTTCCGCCATTTTCATCAAGCGCAGCGCTTTGCGGTAGCCTTCCGGACGCGGCATGCCGAAATTGCGGCGCACCTTGGCTTTGGTGTCGCGGCCTTTCTGTTGCCCAATCACCATACAGGCGCGGCCGTTCAAGCGCGCCAAACCGCCCACAATAGCGGCATCGTCGGCGTAGGTGCGGTCGCCGGCCAGTTCATGGAACTCATCGAAAATCAGTTCGAAATAATCCAGGCTATACGGCCGCTGCGGGTGCCGCGACAATTGCGAAATCTGCCAAGGGCTGAGTTTGCTGAAAATTTCGGCGGTGCGTTGTTCCAGTTTTTTCTGCAGGCCGCCCACTTCCACATCAATGTTCACGCCTTGGCTGGCGCGCAGCAGTTCCTGGATTTTGGCATCCAGGTCGGCAATCGGTTGTTCAAAGTCAAGGAAGTTGGGATTCATAAAGGCTCTCGGTGCGTTCCGGGTATTTTATCAGATGCTCAGGCCGGTGCCGTGGCAGGGCTCTGTGCAGTGGCCCAAGGCCGATTCAAAGCCACGGATACCGAAAGCATACCGTCCAACTCACGCAATTGCGTAATCAGGCGGCTTTCGCAGCGCACCGAATGTGTGGCCGGTGCCCGCAAACGGCCTTCAGCCGTAGCGGTTTTAATTTGCAACTGCAACGGCGTGGGCCCCGGGCGATAGCCGGTGAGCAAGTGCTGCAAGGCGTTCCAGACGTTCGGGTGGCACAGATCCAATTGGCAGGTGATGCCCTTGCTGTATTGCAGCAAGACTGTGTTCAAATCCCAGCAGTGTTTGGCACGCAGGGAAAAGCCGCCGTTGAAACTGTCTTCGCGCAGATTGCCTTCAATCAACACAATGCGGTCGCGGGTTAACAGGCTGCTG
>JAHEBG010000209.1 GCA_024642445.1 Gammaproteobacteria bacterium
GAACCGGGTCATTTATACGACACCGCCGAGCCCTTAAATTGTAACAGAAAACCGTGCCGAATAACTGCTTTTTCAGCCATATAAAACAATAAGTTATGTGCTTGACAGGCGTGAGAAAACTTCAGCCATTTTTTCTGCGTCGGGATGCTCGATAACTCCCCGTTCGGTCACCAGGAAATCGATACAGGCGGCCGGGGTGATATCGAAAACTGGGTTGTAAATGCTTGCCGCGTCGGCACCTACCGCAGTTCCGCCAATATGGGTCAATTCCGTGCCGGAACGCTGCTCGATTTCAATGTCGGCACCGCACACGGTTGCCATGTCGACCGTGGTACTCGGTGCCACCACCATAACTTTGACGCCGTGGGCTTTGGCCGCCAAGGCATGGGCATAGGTACCGATTTTATTGGCGACATCGCCGTTGGCACAAATGCGATCAGCGCCGACGATCACCGCATCGATTTTACCCTGCTGCATCAGATAAGCCGATGCCGAGTCAACTATCAGTGTGGCCTCAATACCGTCTTGCAAAAGCTCCCAGACCGTCAACCTGGAACCTTGTAACCAGGGTCGTGTTTCACTGGCATAGACCATTGCAATTCGCCCTGAAGCCACGCCCGCCCTGATCACACCCAAGGCCGTACCGAACCCTGCTGTAGCCAGCGAACCGGTATTGCAATGGGTCAATACGCGGGCACCCTGGATCAGACATTCAGCCCCTAGCCTGCCCATAGTGCGGTTTGCTGCCAGATCTTCCGCTTGAATGGCTATGGCTTCCGCCTCAAGTTCTGAGCTCCACTTTGCACCCATGTTCGACAAGGCTGCGCGCATGCGTTGAACCGCCCAGCGCAGGTTCACTGCCGTGGGTCTTGCGTTTTCCAATAAATCCAAAGTAGCGTCGATATGCCGCAATGCCACTTGCCCTCTTTCCGCCGATACCTTTGTAGCTGCTAAAACCACACCATAGGCACCGGCAATGCCTATGGCCGGGGCGCCGCGAACGGCCAAAGTTCGAATCGCTTCGGCTACATCCTGTGCAGAACGGCAATCGATATATTCCTGTTGATGCGGCAACAAGCGCTGATCCAGTATGCGGAGAAATTCTCCGTTCCAAAGCAAGGGGCGTACGCGGTCAATGGATTCAAAATTCATGGTATGGTTTCCTTTGGTTCTATTTTAACCCCATTGTGGCGGAGTAACATGGCATCCAATGTGCTGAAAGCTGGCGGAAAAATCGAGATTGCGTTGCACAGCGCCTGCGTCAAGGCCGGCGCCTATGCCATCGCCTACAGCATCATCGAGCGCTTCCCTCTAGCTAAGCCATTTCTGGCCAAATCCGTGCAGACCACGCTCAGCAGAAACAGCGTTGCCAAAATCCAAAAACAGTTGATTCGGGACATCTACAAATTGCACGAATTGAAACCGGCAAACTGGGAAATCTCCGCCATCAGCGCCGTGGCAAAAACCAGTGCCAATCAACTGGTTGATTACAATTTGATTGAACGCAAACTGAAAAAATCCTTAGGCAACACACTGGCAACCTGGCTGATGAAAATCGCACCTTTGACCCAATGGGCCCCGGAAATGATTGCCGTGGTGGCACACACCTGGGCTATCGGCCGTTATGCCGACAGCGTTGGCCGTATCCGCAAGATGGGTTCCGATTGGCTACCGGCTCCATTGGCAAAAAATCTGAAACTGCCCGCCAATGTGCTTTGGAACTGGACTGAAGAAGCCTTTGAACTGGCCTTGCCGGTGTTAAGTAAGTTGCATACAGCCGGAAGCAAACTCAAGCGGCGCTGAAGTCAAAGGCTACAATACGGCTAAGTCTATCAACACCCAATACCGACATCAGCAAGCGATCCACACCCAGCGCAACGCCTGCACAGTCCGGCAATTCGGCAACAGCCTGAAGCAAATATTCATCGATATCGGGAACGGAAAGCCCGCGTTGTGCACGGATATTTTGATCTAAAATGAATCGGCGCCGTTGTTCAACGGCATCGTTCAGTTCGTGGTAGCCATTGGCCAACTCAATGCCGCCAACATAGAGCTCGAAACGCTCTGCTACAGGTACTTTTGCTTCACGTATTTTTGCCAGCGCACACTGCGACTGCGGGAAATCGTGAATTACCGTCAGCTGTGACGCAGGCAGTGTAGGTTCGATGGCATGCGTCAATAAAATATCGAGAAGATCATCCCGGCTCAGGCCATCGGTATTGATTGACGCCACAGTGGCAACGGCATTCTGTAGCTCACCGATCGATGCCGTATGCGGATCCAGTGCTAATGCGGCCTGAAATAGGCTGCTGTAGGTATGGCTTTGCACACTCAAGGTTTTATCGAACAGTGCATAGACACCAAGCACCAGTGCAACCGCTTCCTCAGCTAAACGCCGATGATCCCAACCGGTCCGGTACCATTCCAACAGAGTGAATTCCGGATTATGGCGCGAACCGTATTCACCGTTACGGAAAACCTTTCCCATCTCATAGCAATCACCCATACCCCCGGCTACAAGACGTTTGAGCGGGAACTCCGGCGATGTACGCAACCAGCGTTTTGATGGGCCAGCGTTGCTGTGGCCACTGAAGTCCAGCGTGAATGACGAAATATTCGGATCGGTATTTCCTGCCCGCGACAATATCGGCGTTTCCACTTCAGTGACATCGCGTTCATGGAAGAATTCACGGATATACCGATAAACGTATGCACGCTGCCGCAGCAATCGGTGATCCGCAGAGGTGCGCCATTCATCCTTCGCCATCTGCGCCATGCTCCTGCAGGTAGGCCAACAAACGCTGCTCATCCCAGATATCCAACGCCAGTTCGCGTGCTTTGTCCAATTTGCTGCCGGCGGCTTCGCCGGCAATGACGAGGCCGGTTTTTTTGGAAACGCTACCCGAAATTTTGGCGCCTAATGCTTCCAAGGCTGCACCTGCCTGATCACGCGACATTGCATTCAAGCCGCCGGTGAGCACCACGGTTACGCCGGCCAACGGCCCGTCGCTGGCGCGCTGCGGGCTGCCTTCCGGCCAATGCACGCCGTTGTCACGCAGGGCCTGGATGACTTCCCGATTATGGGGTTGGGCAAAAAAGTGCGCGATACGTGCAGCTACCACAGGCCCCACATCGGGCACCTGCTGCAACTGAACTTGGTCAGCAGCCATCAGTGCGTCCAAGGTGCCAAAAAAACGTGTCAGTGTTTTTGCGGTAGCTTCGCCCACATCTCGGATACCGAGCGCAAACAGTAATCGCTCCAAGCGGGCAGACCGGCTGTTAGCAATGGCCTGAATTAGGTTTTCCGCCCACTTGCTGGCAATTTTTCCGGCTTTCACGGTTTCCGGAATGACGCCGGCTGCAGCATCTGAACGCTGTTTCATTTCCAGAAAATCTTCGAGCTTCAGCTTGTACAGATCCGCCACAGTAGCCACATAGCCGAACTC
>JAHEBG010000210.1 GCA_024642445.1 Gammaproteobacteria bacterium
CCAGCGTGGTGCTTTCGTTGACGCCGGCACCGGCCAAACTGGCCAGACCTTCGGTGCCGGTCACCGTGGTTTTCAGCAGCCACGTGCCCGAACGCGCCGGCGCGAACGACATCGTGCTCACACCCAATGGACTGCCGTTGCGGCTAACTTGAAAATCGTAGCTGAACGCCGGCGGCACCGACGCGGCCTGCGTCAGTATCGGAAGGAGCAACAGACTTAAGCTAAGAAGCCAACGGCGCATGGGCAATCCACGTCGGATGAAGTGAAAACCATCTTACCGCAGGCTAATCGTTTGATTGCAATAACCGCGGGTTTTCAGTAATGCACCGTACAGTTTCAATCAACAACGTATGTTCTTGATTCAACACCCGTTCAGCCAGACTGGCCGGCGTGTCATTCGGCATAACCGGCACTTTTACTTGCCCCAGCACCCTGCCGCCGTCCAGTATGGTGTTGACCAAATGCACGCTGGCCCCGTGTTCGCTGTCGCCGTTGGCCAATGCGCGGGCATGGGTATTGAGCCCCGGATATTTCGGCAACAGTGAAGGATGGATGTTGATCATCGGGCAGGGCGCGGCGGCAATGCCGGCGGCGCTGATGATGCGCATATAGCCGGCGCAGACCATGAGATTGGGTTGTACTGAGCTTGCTGCCTGCATGAGCGCCAGATCGAAGGCTTCCCTCGAATCGAAATCTTTGGGCTGAAAGGCAAAGCCGGGTATGCCGTGCTCTTTTGCATAGCGCAGAGCGCCGGAATCGGCTTTGTCGGACAGAACTGCCACTATGACGATGGGCAATTGCTTGTTTTGGGCTGCGCGGTGCAGCGCCTCCAGATTGCTGCCGCGTCCCGAAGCCAGAACCGCTACCCGCAAAGGCATGCCCGGTTCAGGCAATGACGGTGCGCTCATCGCCGTGCTGTACCACCACTTGGCCGATGGTTTTATGGCCCAGGCCTTGCGCGTCCAGATCGGCGCAGACCGCAGCGACTTGTTCGGGATGCAACACCAACACAAAACCGATACCGCAGTTGAAGGTACGCCACATTTCTGGCAGTGCCACTTGACCTTCGCGTTGCAGCCAGTCGAATACCGGGGGCAGTACGATGCTTGAAGCTTCGACCTGCAGGCCAAGACCGTCAGGGATGACGCGGATGATGTTTTCGCTCAGGCCGCCACCGGTGATATGGGCCATGGCGGGAATCCGGTGGGATTTCAGCAGATTCAAAATAGGTTTGACATACAGGCGGGTAGGTTCCATCAGCGCATCTATCAAACGGGTGCCGCCCACATCCAAGTCGGCCGGGCGACCGGCGCGATCAAAGATTTTACGCACCAGTGAGTAGCCATTGGAATGCGGTCCGGAGGAGTCAATACCGAGCAAGACATCGCCGGCACGTACATCGCTGCCGTCGATGATTTCGGATTTTTCCACGGCAGCCACGGTAAAGCCGGCCAAATCGTATTCGCCTGGCGGGTACATGTCGGGCATTTCCGCAGTTTCACCACCAATCAAGGCGCAGCCGCTCATTTCGCAACCTTTGGCAATACCGCCAACCACTGCTACGGTGGTGTCCACATCGAGTTTGCCGGTGGCGAAATAGTCAAGAAAAAAAAGCGGCTCAGCACCTTGAACCAGCACATCGTTGACGCACATGGCGACCAGATCAATGCCGATAGTGTCATGGCGACCCAATTGCTGCGCCAGCTTGAGTTTGGTGCCTACGCCGTCGGTGCCCGAGACCAACACCGGTTCACGGTAGCGCCCGGATAGGTTGAACAGTGCACCGAAACCGCCCAGGCCGCCCATCACTTCCGGACGGAAGGTTTTTTTCACCAGGGGCTTGATGCGTTCGACCACGGTGTTGCCGGCATCGATGTCGACACCGGCATCGCGGTAGCTCAGAGGGCTCGTATCCTGACTCACGCTATAATTCCGTAAATAAAGTCCTATTCTACCAGTTCACTGCGATAATGGCGGTGACCGATCCAAATACTTGAGGTATGAATCGCATGAGGCATGGCTACCGAGAATGGATTTTCGTTGGGTTGTTGGCGGTACTGTGCAGTGCGCCACTGTTCGCCCAAAATGCCGCTTCGGGCATCGAGACGGCCCAAGAAATGGCGCCTGAACGGAAAAAACCGGTGCGCAATCCGGCCCTTTACAGCACCCGTGTGGAACTGCTTTCGCAAAGTGACACGGCCCGTAATGCCGCCTATGCCAAAGCCTTGGTGCAGGTGGTCAATCAGTTGACCGGGCGCACCGATGCCGGCCGCAATCCGGTGATTCGTGGCGCCTTGGTCAACGCGCCCAAATGGGTGAAAAAAGCCGCGCGCAATGAAGGCGCTTCCGACAACGAAGGCAATACCCTGGTGGGCGGCGCGCCGGTGCTGAAAGCAAGCCTTCGCGTTGAGTTCGACCCCAATCCGGTGGATTCTTTGATTGCAGCCGCCGGATTCAAATACTGGACCGGCGAACGTCCTAAGCCCATGTTGTGGCTGAGCATTGACGACGGCCGTGGTCCGCGTCTGGTTACAGTGAAACAGTTGAACGTGATCAAGTCCTTGGCCGATCGCGGCATTCAGCGCGGCATCCGTTTTCTGGTGCCGCCCGGCAGCGAAGCCGATCAATTGGCCTTGCCGGCCATTTTGAATTTGGACGGCAAAGCCCTGGCCGTGACCAACGCCCGTTACGGCAACGACACCTTTCTGATCGGCAAGGTCTACCGTTCGGTCAGCGGTTGGTCGGCATGGTGGGCGCTGTGGCAGGACAACGAGGAATTGGCGCGTTGGCCGGTCACCAAGGCCGATGCCCGTGCAGTGATTGCCACCGGCGCTGACAACGTGGCCGACTATCTGGCTAAGCGCGATGCCACACGTTTGGACGAAGGCCGTTCGGGATTGGTGTATATGGAAATCAATGGCATACGTTCCACCGAAGATTACGCACGCGGCATCGGTTACTTGCAGACGCATGCCTCGGTCCGTGATTTGGATATTGTCCGGGCCGAGCCAGGGCGCTTGCTGGTGCGGGTTGATTTGCGCAGCGGCGTCAATGCTTTCCGTGGATTGATGCGTTCCGGCAGCACGCTGCAGCCTTTGGGGCAAGCGCCTTTGTCTTCGGCCGATATCCGGTCTTCCGCTACAGATGATGCCGACGCAGACAATACCGATGTGGAAGCGTCCCTGGAACGCTTCAGTCTGCGCAATCCGGGAGCACGGCCATGATCGCTTTGAAATGGCAGTTACCTCTCATCCTGTTAGCGCTGGCGTTTGCATTGTGGCTGCTCAGTCCGATTTTGCCGCCGTTCATCGCCGCGCTGTTGCTGGCATGGCTGGGCAACCCTTGGGTAGAGTGTTTGGTGCGTTCTGGCCGTAGCCGCAATACTGCGGTGCTGCTGGTGTTTACTTTAATTGCATTGCTCTCGGTATTGCTGTTGCTGGT
>JAHEBG010000211.1 GCA_024642445.1 Gammaproteobacteria bacterium
CACTGTTTCTTTAGCTATCGGCCCCGAAGGCGGCTTCAGTGAACGGGACATTCAGCGTTTGCAGACACTGGGCTTCACAGGCTTGCGCATGGGGCCACGGATTCTGCGAACGGAAACAGCGGGTATCGCCGCAATCGCAGCACTGCAATCACGACATGGTGACTGGTAACTACAGCTGTTCGATGATTTGACGCTCGATTGATCCCAGATTGGGGACGCTGACCGCATCGTTTTCCAGGTAGGCCGAATAGTAATATTCGTTGACATGCTCGGGGTCATCGATCAGCTGCTCTGAAGTAATGTTCACCAATCTAGGGAAGCCCTGAGTAATCACGGCAAAATACGGCAACTTGGCTTCACCGGAAAGCGCTTTCAGAATAGCCACTTTTGCGCCGGAAGCGGATGCCGGCTGAGCCCAGCCCACCATGCTGGATATCGATACCAGAGGCAACCGGTAGCCCTTCCAGCGTATTGCACCAAGATACCATTCCGGCTTGTCGGGCACCGACTCCGGCGCGGCATAGGTGATGATTTCGGATACGGTCGTATTCGGCAGAAGCAGCTTACCGCCCGCCACCGAAATCAACACACCACGCATTTGTTCCTGTAGGTTTTCCATAGAGTATCTTCCGTTTAGCTAAACCATTGTGACACGATATCCGGACTCATGATGGGAGTGCCGACATTGATCAACTGCTGAACCAGAGTGGCATCAAAGCAGTGCTCGGGGTCCTGGACGTGAATAGTATCTGAAAGCGCACCCACCTGAATCAATGACTGCGTAAGCGATGTATCAGCACCGCTGAGAATGATGAATTGTGCTGCCTGATCCATGCTGTCGATATAACTCGACCATCTGCCCGGGACGCATTGATAGCCAAGAGGGGTTGAATACAAGGCCATGCCCTGCGGAAACAGATAAATACGTCCGTTTTTCAGGAACTCTTCGGGCTCGGCAATCTCAACCGGCACTTTGGCAATTTTGCTCAGCTGATCCTTAAGTGGCTCCAGCTGGGCCGATGTAAAATGATGTGCTGATACCATCAGACCTCTGAAATTTTCCGGGATCTGCTGCACCAATCCGCGCACGGCACCCGGACCACCGAGTCCTGATATCGCCACAATAAGATCGACCACTGTTTCTTCAATCGTGGCTTTTTCTATTTGGACAGAAACCGTATTAGCCTTGAAATCGGACCCAGCAGGAATGTCATCCACCAGTGCGAATTTTGATAGGTCATAATCAGCCAAATCAGAACTTGGCTTTTCTGTCTGCAAATCGAGTGTCACATCCGTGCTGTCCAGAACCCAGTCCAGTCCATTTTCGATGGATTCCAATTGTAAGGGAACCGATTGATCCGCTTTGAGCGCATTGGAGACCGACTCTGCTTCATTGATGAATTGCTGAAGATCGGACTGTTCAAGCATAGGGGCGGCAACTATACGAGCTGTGGACTGGTCCTGCAATGCCGCATCAATGTCTTCCAATGAAAACTGGCTCTCGCCGACATTTTCGAAATTGGCATTGAACTGACCTTGTTCTTCGCGAGAAAGCGGCTTTAGCTGCTCGAAACTCATCTCCAGGATTTCATCGGCATTAAAGGAACTGGCCAGGCTGTTGTTCAGCTTTTCCAATGCGGCACTGAGCTCATCCGAATCGATATCCAGACTGCCGTATTGTTGCGCGCCAACCCAAGGGTTAACACTTTCATCAGCACTCTGTGGGCTGCCGAAATCCAGAGTGTTGGTCGAATCCATAAAAGCGGACTCCGGTATATCGATTCCCAATGCATCGGAATTGGATGTTACTTTGATGTTTGCGTTATCGTCACTGCTGGCGGGGACTGCCGGCAATTCATCCTTGCCTAAAACCTTGGCCGCTATATGCCTGGCCCACCGGTTTAGCTCCCAACCGCTTAGATTACCGGTGATGTCGGCATCGTCATAAAGCACGTTCAATGAGCTTTGCGAAAGATACTCAATGAAGGGTTCGAGCTCATTCTCAATGGAAGGCTCAAGGCTGACGATGATTTTATTTGGATTCAGTGACGCCAGCTGTTCGGGATTGCTTTGTGAAGGCCTGCCAACCCATACCGGGATAACATTGAGTTCTGTCAATGCCGACACCAGCTGATCGCGCGCCAGGCCTTCACGCCCGAGCACTACGACCTGCTTTACGGTGTTCATTTTCATTCGTTACTTCTTGAAAATCTCATTGACCTGACGCATCAATTCAATTTCCTGATAGGGCTTGCCCAGGTAGCGCTCCACGCCGAGATCGAATGCACGTTGTCGATGCTTGTCGCCCGTTCGTGAAGTAATCATCATGATTGGAACTCTGTTCAGGCGTGAATCCGCTTTCATGTTCTGTGCGACTTCATAGCCATCCATTCGTGGCATCTCGATATCAAGCAGAACCAAGTCAGGGACTTGCTCCGCCATCTTCTCGATGGCTTCCACGCCATCGCGAGCCACCACCACTTCGTAATTGTTACGCTCGAGGATGCGCGATGTCACTTTACGCATGGTGATCGAATCATCCACCACCATGACCAGCGGCAATGAGCGCTTGCCGGTGTCGACAGCGGCTGAGACATTATCGACATGACGGCCGGCATTATGACGGACCAGAGGTGCAAGGTCGAGAATCACAATCACGCCACCGTCAGGAAGAATGCTTGCGCCATACACACCCGGAACCGAGGTGACCTGCGGGCCAACCGGTTTAACCACGATTTCCTGACTTCCCAGCACCTGATCGACACTGATTGCGATTCGGTCTTGGCCGGAGCGTGAAAGCAATACCGGCATCTGCATACTGTCGACAGCTTTGGCTGCTGGCAAATCGAGAAGATTACCGAGATCGTAAATTTTATGCGGATTTCCGGCGTAATTGAACTCCGGAACATCCAGCTTGAGTTTTTCTTCCATTTCGTCCCGGCCGATACGGCCGACACCGTCGACGGAAGCAATGGGTATCGCGAACTGGCTCTCTCCGATCTTGACGAAAACCGCTTTCGTCACAGCCAAATTGAGCGGCAGTCGAACGATGAATTCGGTGCCTTTGCCGACGCTTGACTGGATGCCAAGACTGCCGTTCAGAGACTTTATTTCGTTGTTCACCACATCCATGCCAACGCCACGGCCGGACAATCTGGTAACAGTATCTGCAGTGGTAAAGCCGGTTTGGGTAATCAGAGCCAATACCTGTTGTTCTGTCAGCTCTGCATCAGCGTCAATCAGCCCGCGCTCAATACCTTTTTTCTTGATTTGGGCTCCGTCCAAACCGCGGCCATCATCCCGAACCGAAAGCACCACCTCGGTACCTTCGTGCGAAACATTGATGACAACGGTACCGGTTTCGGGCTTGTTCGCTTTTTTGCGTTCTTTGCTGGTTTCTATTCCGTGCGCAACTGCATTGCGCAA
>JAHEBG010000212.1 GCA_024642445.1 Gammaproteobacteria bacterium
CCGGGCCGGTGGATGCCAAAACGGTGATCAATGCCTTGAACTGCGAAGCGCAGGTGTTCATGGCTGATTTTGAAGACTCCACCGCGCCTACCTGGGAAAACCTGCTGGCCGGTCAAGTGGCGTTGTCTCATGCCGTGAAGGGCGAGCTTACCTGGTCGCCGGAAAATGGGTCCCGGGAAACGCCGGCCTACCGTTTGAATCCCGAGCATACTGCGTTGTTGATGGTGCGCCCGCGCGGTCTGCATCTTCCCGAGCGTAATGTGCAATTCAACGGCGTGCCGATGTCGGGCCTGTTGTTCGACCTGGGCATGTTCGCTTTTCACAATGCCCGAACACTGGCGGCAAAACAGCGCGGCCCGTTTTTTTACATCCCGAAATTGCAATCGTATGCAGAAGCCGAATGGATCAATGCGGTGCTTGGCCATATTGAATCAACGCTTGGGTTGTTTCCAGGCCAGATCAAAGTCACCGTGCTGATTGAAACCCTGCCGGCGGCATTTCAAATGCATGAAATCATCCATGCGCTGAAGTCCCGCATTGTGGGGCTGAATTGCGGGCGTTGGGATTATATTTTTTCCGCCATTAAGTCGCGCCAGCATGAAGCCGGTTTTTTATTGCCGGAACGCGCCCAAGTGGGCATGACCACACCTTTTCTCAATCACTATGCCCGCCTGTTGATTCAAACCTGTCATCGGCGCGGCATTCTTGCCATGGGCGGTATGGCGGCACAGATTCCCAATCGCCGCGACCCTGCCGCCAACGCCATTGCCTTGAACAAAGTGCGTGCCGACAAACAACGCGAAGCCGAGCTGGGCCATGACGGCACATGGGTTGCACATCCGGGCTTGATTCCGGTTGCGCGCGCGGTGTTTGATGCCGTGATGCCCGGCAAGAATCAGATGTATGTGATGCCCGACGGCGAGGTCAGCGCGCAAGACTTGCTCAGCAAGTGTTGCGGCAGCATTACCCCGGAAGGCTTCACCAATACCGTGGAAGTCTGTGTGCGTTATCTGGCGGCCTGGCTGTCCGGATCCGGTTGTGTGGCCATTCATGGCTTGATGGAAGATGCGGCCACGGCTGAAATCTGCCGTAGCCAACTCTGGCTCTGGCTACGGCGCGAAGACGTGCATCTGAGCGATGGCACCTTGCTGTCCTGGGCGCTGTTTGATGCCGCTTTGCTGGCACTTCCCAATAAGTTGGCGAAAGAAGCCATTACCGGCCACACCAAAATTTCCGAAGCCATTCACTTGCTCGACCAGTTGGTCCGCGCTGAGCAGCTGGACGACTTTCTCACCCTTCCTGCCTATTCCCAGCTGTAACCTCACTTTTGGAGCCTGAAATGAATACTCAAACCCTGAATACCGAACAACTCGAACAACTTTGGGCCACCGACAGCCGCTGGCAGGGCATTACCCGTGGTTACAGTGCTGCAGAAGTGGTGCGCTTGCGCGGCACCGTGGCCATTGACCACAGCTTGGCCCGCTTGGGTGCAGAAAAACTCTGGAAAAATCTGAACAGCCTCGAGTTCGTCAATGCTTTGGGCGCGATGACCGGCAATCAGGCCATGCAGCAGGTTAAGGCCGGTCTGAAAGCCATTTACCTGTCGGGCTGGCAAGTGGCCGCCGACGCCAACGTGGCCGGCGAAATGTACCCGGATCAATCCTTGTATCCGGCCAACTCGGTGCCCTTGGTGGTCAAGCGCATCAACAACTGCCTGTTGCGCGCCGATCAGCTGCACCATGCCGAAGGCAATGACGACATTGATTGGCTGCAGCCGATTGTTGCCGATGCCGAAGCCGGATTTGGCGGCGTCTTGAACGCCTTCGAATTGATGAAAGCAATGATTGAAGCCGGTGCCGCCGGTGTGCATTTCGAAGATCAGCTGGCTTCGGTGAAAAAGTGCGGCCATATGGGTGGCAAAGTATTGGTGCCAACGCAAGAAGCCGTGCAAAAACTTATTGCCGCTCGCTTGGCTGCCGATGTCATGGGCGTACCCACCTTGCTGGTGGCACGCACCGATGCCGAAGCCGCCGATCTGATTACCTCGGATGTGGATGATAATGATAAGCCGTTCTGTACCGGCGAGCGCACCGTAGAAGGATTCTTCAAAACCAAGCCAGGCATCGACCAAGCGATTTCGCGCGGCCTTGCCTACGCACCGTATGCCGATCTGGTCTGGTGTGAAACCGGCAAGCCGGATCTAGAGTTTGCCCGTAAGTTCGCTGAAGCCATTCATGCGAAATTTCCCGGCAAGCTCCTGGCCTATAACTGCTCACCCAGCTTCAACTGGAAAAAGAACTTGGACGATGCCACCATCGCCAAATTCCAGAAGGAATTGGCAGCCATGGGTTACAAGTTCCAATTCATTACCCTGGCCGGTTTCCATGCCCTCAACTACGGCATGTTCGATTTGGCGCACGGCTATGCCCGCCGTCAGATGAGTGCTTTCGTTGAGCTGCAGGAGAAGGAGTTCGCCGCCGCCGACCGTGGCTTTACCGCAGTCAAGCATCAGCGCGAAGTCGGTACCGGGTATTTCGATACCGTGACGCAAACCATTCAGGCCGGAACCAGTTCCACTACGGCGTTGAAAGGCTCTACTGAAGAAGAGCAATTTACCCAAGCCGCTTGATCTGCCTGGGTGATGAACTCAAACGCCGGCATTAGCCGGCGTTTTGTTTGGCCTTAATTGTTTTTTTACTTTTCCGCATGTGGTTTCTGATTGAATGCAACTGTACCGCTAGCGGTACGGCATCTGTATAACCAATAACCACACACGATGTTTAAACGGGAGAGGAAAATGGAAAGTTTAATGCCTTTGTTGATTCAACTGATCAGCGGTGCCGTGGGCGGTAATGCCGCCGGCGCGGCCATGAAAAAAGTTTCCATGGGTACGGCTGGCAATACCGTGGTAGGAATGATTGGCGGCTATCTGGGCTCCATGCTGGCATCCGGGCAACTGGACGGCATGGTGGCTAATATTGCCGGCGGCGGCGCTGGTGGCGCGGTGTTGTTGATGGTTGTCGGATTCATCAAAAAATCAATGATGAAATAATCGTTCAGTTTACTGTGTTGAAAAAAGATGGCTACGGCCATCTTTTTTTACGGCGATTTTTTCGGTAAATCGTCGCCGATATGCAACCAGGGCTGTCGCGTGTCCCAAAACACATGCGCCTGCGGTGCGCGGTCAAGCGCTTGGGCGATGTTGGCAACGGTGATATGCAGTTCACCCGGCCAACGGGCGGATTTGAAGAACAGCGTGGATCCGCACTGGCTGCAGAAACCACGAAAGGCATTTTCCGTGGCGCTGTACCAATTCAGCAGGCCCTTGGCATCCATGATCTGTACCGAGCGCTCATCGAATCCGGCCCAGGTGACCAGTGCTGCGCCGGCATTGCGTTGGCAAAGCGTGCAATGGCA
>JAHEBG010000213.1 GCA_024642445.1 Gammaproteobacteria bacterium
GTCGGCTATCCAGTCGATAATCTGCGTGAGTGTCGTTGATGGGCTGTAGCCGATAGTCTCGCGTATGCGACGAAGATCGGGAACACGGTCGATGGTCTCTTCGAAATTTTCACCATATACCGCACTGAACGGAACAAATACAATTTCGGAGCGGCTTGCCAATTGTTCTTTCACACGCATTGCCAGATCCAGAATGGAAATTTCTTCACCGGAGCCGATATTGAACACTTTGCCGTATGCCGGCTCGTGAGTAATCAGATGTTGTAGCGCCATGGTCACATCTTTCACGTAACCAAAACAACGGCGGTGGCTGCCATCGCCATAAACGGTAATCGGTTTGTCGGCGAGTGCGTTGGCCACGAATTTCGGCATAACCATGCCGTAACGGCCGGTCTGGCGAGGTCCGACCGTATTGAACAAGCGCACGACGACGATGCGGAGGTTTTTTTCACGGTAGTAGGCCAAAGCTTCGAATTCATCCAAGGCTTTGCCACAGCCGTACGACCAGCGGCCGATGTGGGTTGCCCCGAAAACCAGATCATCGTCTTCACTGTAGGGCAATTTGGCGGACTTTCCGTACACTTCCGATGTAGATGTAAATAGCACCGTTTTATCCCAGCGCGAGGCCAGGGTCAGCAGGATATTCATACCGCGTGCGCAGGTCTCAATGGTTCGGACCTGGCTGTCGATGACGCTTTGTACGCCCACGACCGAGGCCAAGTGGAAGATATAGTCGCAGGAAGCTACCAGCTTTTCCATAAGGTGGAATTCCAGAATGGAGGCCTGATGGAAGCTGAAATTGGGGTTGCCGAGGTGATGGGCGATATTGCCGATATCACCGGTAGTTAGGTCATCGATGACCACGACGGAATTGCCGCTTTGCAGCAATTCATCGCATAAATGGGAGCCAATGAAACCGGCGCCGCCGGTTATCAAATAGGTGGGCATCCAATCTTCCCCAAGATTGACAGTCAGTAGTCGAACTATAAACGTATTTAGACAAATGTAAAGTATTGACTGGAAACAAAAAAACGGCCAATCGGCCGTTTATTTTTTGTTTACACCTAGTTCAGTTTCAAAGCCGGGATTCCAGCTCTGGAATGATCTGGAAAAGGTCGCCAACCAAGCCAAAATCAGCCACTTCAAAAATGGGCGCTTCGGCATCCTTGTTGATGGCTACAATGGTGCCGGCATCTTTAATTCCGGTGAGATGTTGAATGGCACCGGATATGCCGATGGCTACATACAATTCAGGGGCAATGATTTTCCCGGTTTGACCGACCTGCAATTCATTGGGCACATAGCCGGCATCCACAGCCGCGCGCGAGGCACCGACAGCGGCCCCGATTTTGTCGGCCAGCGAATAGATGATGCTGAAGTTTTCAGCAGAACCCAAAGCGCGGCCGCCGGAGATGACTTTGCTGGCACTTTGCAAATCCGGGCGGTCGGATTTACCTTGCTGCAGGGAAACGAAACGGGTGTGCGTGGGCAACGCGGCGGCTACGGAAACGGCTTCCACAGCCGCATTGCCGTTCATTTCAGCGGCAGGCCATGACGCAGTACGCACGGTGGCAACCACGATGGCATCGGCCGGGGCTTCAACGCTTATGATGGCGTTTCCGGCATAGATGGGGCGCTTGAAACTGTGCGAAGATTCCACGCTCATCACGTCGGACACTTGTGCTACACCCAGTAGCGCCGCGACACACGGCATCAGATCTTTGCCAAAGGTGGTGGAGGGACCGAACACATGGCTGTACGGTTTGGCGACTTCCGCGATTTGTGGCGCCAGTACTTGCGCAATCGGATGGGCATTGGCGGGATTGCTTAGGCTCAGCACTTTGTTAACACCGCTGATTTTAGAAGCTTGCTCGGCGATGGCATCGGCGGCATCCGACAATACCAAGATATCGATAGTTTCGGCCGAAAGCGCTTGTGCGCAACTGACGCAACGGGCAGTGGCGCTATTGAGTTGGCCGTTCAGGTGTTCGGCAATGATTAATACGCGGCTCATGCGACAAGTCCTTTGGTTTTCAGGGCGGCGACCAATTCGGCGACATCTTTTACCATGACACCTTTACTGCGTTTGGCCGGTGGCGCATAGTGCGTGGTATTCAGGAAATCACCCGATTCCACGGCAAGATCGGCAAACGCCAAGGTTTCCATGGGTTTGCTCTTGGCTTTCATGATGTCGGGCAGTTTGATGAAACGTGGCTCATTCAAACGCAGATCAACCGTGATCAGTGCCGGCAGGTCGATTTCAAGCGTCTCCAGGCCGGCATCGATTTCGCGTGTTACCTGAGCTTTCTCGCCATCGATGGCTATCAAGCTGGCGAAGGTTGCCTGCGGGCGACCCCAAAGTGTGGCCAACATCTGGCCGGTTTGGTTGGCGTCATCATCAATGGCCTGTTTGCCCATCAACACCAGACCGGGTTGTTCTTTTTCGATTAACTTCATGAATACGCGGGCAGCAGTCAACGGCTGAATTGCGGATTCGGTGACCACATGGATGGCGCGATTGGCGCCCATGGCAAGGCCGTTACGGATATGTGCTTGGCAATCGGCGGGGCCAAGACTGACCACCACCACTTCCGTGGCCAAGCCTTTGTCACGCAATCGCAGGGCTTCTTCCAGCGCGATGTCGTCGAAAGGATTGGCCGAAAGCTTTACGCCATCGGTAATCACACCGGAACCGTCGGGTTTAACTTGGATGCGTACGTTGTAATCAACCACGCGCTTGTAACCAACCAGAATCTTCATTGCAGGCCTCAGGAATGGGTTTTACGGGTTAAAGCAAACCCTAATTTTACCCCATATCACCGATTCAAACAGCCGGCAGTCCTCAATGAGACGTGAAATCAGAGACTTAATCGGTCTTTCAATGCGTCTACAAAGCGTTCTGCCGCGCCATCGGCATAGGCAAAGAACAAGGAAGGCTCGGTCAGCTCCAACTCCAGAAGGCAGGGTTCGCCTGCGTCGCCGCGCAATAGATCAATTCGGGCATACAGCAAGGGCCCGTTTAATTCAAAAAGTCCGGGCAGGGCGGCCACTACCGATTCCGCTAAAGCCAGTTCATCGGTGCTGGGCACGCGCGCCATGATTTGTTCGGGTGCAAACAGCTGATCGGTGGGGCCGACATTACGCCGCAACAGCGGGCCTTTGCGGATGGCATGCGAGAAGATGCCATTGAAGTACATCAGCGCGGTTTCGCCGGCATCATCCACGCGACTGAGATACGGTTGCAGCAAAACACTGCGGTTTTTCAATTGCAGGCGTTTGATGTGCATCAGCACAGCATCTTGTTCATCACGGCCGTAGCGTTGGGCATCTTTCGAGCCGGCACCTACGGCCGGTTTAACCACCAGTTCGTCATGCGCGAATTGTTCAAGAAATGCACGAAGCCCGTCTTCCGCG
>JAHEBG010000214.1 GCA_024642445.1 Gammaproteobacteria bacterium
AGCAAGAGATAGGAGGGAGCGATTGCGCATGATCTAAACCTTAGAAGATATCCGCTATAGCGTACCAAATATCACAGGGCTTTCCTGAATCGGCAGAGTAGAGGACAATGACACAAAGGCCTTGGACCCCGTATGCCCGTTTACGTCTATAAATCCCAACGCAAACCGGACACCTATCTGTACCTTGCCGAAGCAGAAGCATTCCATTCGGTTCCCGCGTCGGTTTCCGCGCCCTTGGCGCCATGGCAATTCGTATTGCATTTTGAACTAAGCCCCGAGCGCCAGTTGCCTCGCGTCAATTCACAGGTGCTTGCCGCCAATCTTGCGCAGCAGGGCTTTCATCTGCAATTTCCGCCCAGTGCTTTGGATCCGTTAGTGGCCGGAGGCGTGGGCGATGGTTGAGTTTGCCCTTACGGCACTGAAGTTGGCATTGTTTCACGCCATTACCCTGGGCTTGATTAAGGCCGGTCAGGCACCTAAACAATGGCGGGCGTTGCCTGCACTGAAATCCACGGCATTTCTTACCGCAGCCTGGTTTCTGCTTCAAGTGGCGGTGGCAGTACTTCTGCTCTGGCCGATTCAGGCGGTGCAGCAGACCCAAAGTTTACTGTCGGCCTTGGCCTTGGCGGTGGCTGCCGGATTGGTGGTGCTTGGCCTGCAACGCCTTTGGATGAATTGGGCGCTTTGGCAGCAGGATTATACCCAAGGCTGGCCCGACGTCATTCCTGCCCGCGATGGCGCCGCGTTCTGGCGCACGGCGTTGGCCGCTACCGCGATGCTGATTCTGGCGGCGCCGGCATTGCTTATCGGTGTGGGTTGGCAATTCTGGCCTGATCAAAGCAGTCTTTGGTTGCTGGCATACGGGGTTCTGGCACTGCTCTGGCACGCCGTAGCATTGCATTTGCGGTTGCCTTCAACAGCGGCCCAAGCAGAGCAAGGTTCGAGCGTTCGACATTCACCTGAAGCGCCGAAACTGGATCCGGATGTGGCATTGTTGCAAGCGGTGTACAACGGCCGTATTGATGAAGCATTGGCAGCGCTGGAGTCGGGCGCCAATCCACATCAGCTGCCGGCAGCAAGCGCAAAAGACCAGCGCAATCTGATGATGGTGGCCAGTACCTTAAGTGATTTAAGGTTATTGCGCGCATTGATCGGTTATGGCGTTGATGTTAACGCCTTTCATGCCGGCCTGAATCCTCTGCTCAGTGCCACCCGCGACAGCTGGCACGGCCGTGCCGAGGCAGTCACCATGCTGCTGACCAACGGCGCACGCACCGATGTGGTTGATGCCGACGGCAACAGCCCTTTGCACCACGCCATGCGCAGCACCGATGCGGCCGTTGCGGCCTTGTTGTTGGATGCCTCGGCCGATTGTGAGGCGGTAAATAAAGAGGGCTATACACCCTTGGCGCTGGCGTGTCAGGCCGCCAACTGGCGTATTGCACGGTATATGCTGGAACGTAAGGCGAAAGTTGAGCCGCACAATGCCGAGCCGGTACTGATTGCCGCCGCTGGCGCTGAAGACGATGAAATCGGCATTCGGCTTTTGCACAAACACAAGGCCAAAATCGATGTGCGTGGGCGTCAACAGCGAACACCGTTGATGGTGGCGGCGCAGGCTGGCTTGTTTGAAGTGGTCACCGCTTTGCTGGAGCTGGGTGCCAACATCAATGCCGTAGATGACAGCGGCATGAGCGCCTATCTTCTTGCGGCGCAGGCCGGTGAGGTGGAGATTTTGGAGGTACTGCATGCGCACCCCAAGCTTGACCGGAATTTGTGTGACAGCGAAAACCGATCGGCATTCGACCATGCCTTGGCCAACGGGCGTTGGCGCGCGGTGGCATGCATCAACCCATCCTACGCCTTACCTGCCCATTACACCGAAGAGCCGGCGCCCTCGAAGCACAGTTCGGCAGTGCAGCCTTTGGCCGCCGCATTGGCCGACGCGGCGTTTGCCGACGCCGAGCGTATGCTGGCGTCGGGTTTGGTGCCCAGCGCTACAGAGTGGTCCAACCTGTTGTTTGCTTTCGGCCAGCAACAACGCATGGACGTGGTCGCATGGCTGTTTCAGCGGGGCGTCTCCCTGTTTTCGTCCACCGATGGCCAAGATACGGTATATCGTCGACTGCTGGCAGGCGACCAGAACCCTTCCGGTGTCATTGCCTTGGCCCTGTCAGCAGGCCAAAGCATAGCCGGCGCGGGCACACTGTCGGCATTTCTGGAGTCTTGCCTGAGCAATGACTTCAGCCGGCGCAGCGAAGAAAATCTGGCGCTGCAATTATTGCAACAGGGCGCTGATCCGTTCGGGCTTTCGCCGGTGTTGCAATCGCCCCCGTTGCTGCTGGCGGTACGACTGGGCTGGCATCGATTGAGCGATGCCCTGTTGGATTGCGGCGTTGATGCCAATGCTGTTGACGCTTCCGGCTTGACTGCGCTGCATGTGGCGGCGCAGCCCGGGCGTAGCGAGTGGCTGAAGCCGTTGATATGTGCCGGCGGCAATCCAAAGCAACGGGCGCTCAGCGGGCAAACACCGCTGGGCTATGCCCTGCTCAGCAGTTCGGCCGAAGCGGTTGACTGGCTTTCTTGGCCGGGCTGGCCTCTGCCTTGTCGCCGTTTGCGGGCGTTCGATTTGCCCGGTGCCGTGCTGCATAAAGACCGCGCCGCCGTGGATAAGCTGTTGGATTTGGGGCTTGGCCTGAATGCCTTGGATCGCAACGGCTCTACGGCATTAATTCATGCCTGCGGCCAGGGTGAAAAGGAGACGGTGGAACGTTTATTGGCACACGGGGCCGATGTCGGCATTACCGCAGCCAGTGGCGCTACCGCAGTTTGGGCTGCGCTCAGTCAGGGCCATATGCCGATTCTGCGCGTATTGATGTCGCATGGCGCTGATGTCAACCAATCCGTGGCCGGATACCCGCCGTTGAACCTGGCATGCGCCAGCGGTAATGCGGAAGCGGTAGCCCTGCTCCTGGAAAATGGCGCCGAGGTTGGCGCTACCGATGCCCAAGGACAAAACGCGCTGCATGCCCTTGCCGTGTTTTTAACGTCCGGCAATGCCCGTATCGAATCGGTGGTATTGGTCGACAGTCTGATGCGTGCGGGAACCGGCATGGCTGCCCCGGATAAATACGGACAATTGCCGATGCATCTGCTGTGCGGTGCCGGACTGCAGAAAAACCAAACCCTGAATCAGGATATTGTTGTGCCGGCGCTGGATCGGCTGTTGCAGGAAGCGCCGGAAATCGATGCGCTGGATGCCCGCGCTTTCACCGCATTACACCATGCCGCTGCCCGAGGTTACAGCCTGTTATGCCAGCGTTTGCTTCGCGCCGGGGCACAACGTAGCCTACGCGATAACCTTGGCCGCAGTGCTTTCGACTTCGCGGTGATGGGCGGTT
>JAHEBG010000215.1 GCA_024642445.1 Gammaproteobacteria bacterium
ATTGCTCTATGCCATAATATCCGGCTAGACAACGGACACTCCGCCATGCTTTTGATGATCGACAACTACGACAGCTTCACCTACAACCTGGTGCATTACTTCGCCGAGTTGGGGCAGGAGGTGCGTGTGGTGCGCAATGACGATTTGAGCGTTGCAGAAGTGGCCGAGCTGGCGCCTGACTATATCGTGTTGTCGCCCGGCCCGTGTACGCCCAACGAGGCCGGCATTTGCGTGCCGGTGCTGGAGCAATTATCCGGGCGCTTTCCCATTTTCGGGGTCTGTCTGGGCCACCAGAGTCTGGGTCAGGCCTTCGGCGGCAAGGTCATCCGTGCCAAAACCGTCATGCACGGCAAAGTGTCGCCCATTCACCATCAGGGCAAAGGCGTGTTTGCCGGTCTGCCCAGCCCGTTCGAGGCCACCCGTTACCATTCTTTGGTGGTGGAACACGGCAGTCTGCCCGATTGCCTGGAAATCACGGCCTGGACCGAGACCGCCGAGGGCGAGATCGATGAAATCATGGGTTTGCGTCATAAAACCCTGCCTATCGAAGGCGTACAATTCCATCCGGAATCGATTTTGACCCAGCATGGACATGCCATGTTGGATAATTTCATTAAACAGCATGCCAAGGTTGCCTAAAGGAACACCATGACCCCGCAAGAAGCCCTGCAACGGATCATCGATCAGCGCGAAATCTTCCATGATGAAATGGTGGATATCATGCGGCAGATCATGCGTGGTGACGTTTCGCCGGTCATGACCGCCGCCATTCTTTCGGGAATGCGCGCAAAAAAGGAAACCATCGGTGAAATCACCGGGGCCGCCCAGGTCATGCGCGAATTTGCGGTCAAAGTGCCTACGCCGGCCGGCGTAGGTCTGGTGGATATTGTGGGTACCGGGGGTGATGGCGCACATACCTTCAACATTTCCACTGCCGCCATGTTCGTGGCCGCGGCCGCCGGCGCGCAGATTGCCAAGCACGGCAACCGCAGCGTGTCGTCCAAATCCGGCAGTGCCGATGTCCTGGAAGCCTTGGGTGCCAACATAGAGCTCAGCCCGCAACAGGTAGGCCAATGCCTGAATAAAACCGGCATCGGCTTCATGTACGCGCCCAATCACCATCCAGCCATGAAGCACGTTGCCGCGGTTCGTCGCGAAATGGGTGTGCGTACGCTGTTCAATATTCTGGGTCCGCTCACCAACCCGGCCAGCGCACCAAATGTGTTGATGGGTGTTTTCCATCCGGATCTGGTGGGTATCCAGGTGCGTGTATTGCAGCGTTTGGGCGCCGAACGCGCCATGGTGGTGTACGGCCAGGACGGGCTGGATGAAATATCCTTGGGCGCCGCCACCTTGGTCGGTGAATTGCGCGGTGGTCAGATCCGCGAATACAGCATCCACCCCGAAGATTTCGGTCTGTCCATGGCATCAACGCGCGCCCTGCGTGTGGAAGATCCCGAGCAGTCCAAAGACATGCTGAAAGCTGCGCTGGTGGCCGAATCTGGCATCGCCCACGACATCGTGGCGCTGAATGCCGGTGCTGCCCTGTACGTTTCCGGGCAAGCCCGAAGCATTGCCGACGGGCTGGCACAAGCCAGTGCGGTGATGCGCAGTCAAGGGCCGGCGTTGGTCAAAATGCAGCAATTCATCGACACCACCCAAGCATTGGGTGCCTGAGTGGCCGACATTCTCAAACGTATTCTGGCGCGCAAGCACGAAGAAGTGCGTGACCGGCGCGCGCAGATTCCGCAGGCGGCATTGATTGAGATCTGCAATGGCCTGCCGGAAACCCGCGGGTTTCAGCAGGCATTGCGGGCAAAAATCCAGGCAGGCCGCCCAGCGGTCATCGCCGAAATCAAGAAAGCCAGCCCCAGCAAAGGCGTGATCCGTGAGCACTTCGTGCCAGCCGATATTGCCCGTGCCTATGCCGAGGCCGGTGCCGCCTGTCTGTCGGTATTGACCGATGTCGATTTTTTCCAGGGCAGCGATGTCTATCTTGCCGAGGCCCGGAATGCCTGCGCTCTACCTATTCTGCGTAAAGACTTCATTGTCGATGAATACCAGATCTATGAATCGAGAGCACTCGGCGCCGATTGCGTACTGTTGATTGTGGCCGCTTTGAGCGACAGTCAATTGCACAGTTATGCGCAGCTGGCGCAGATGTTGCAGATGGACGCCCTATTGGAAGTGCACGACGCCGGGGAAATGGCGCGTGCGCTTGCGGTGGATGCGCCCTTATTGGGCGTGAACAACCGCGATCTGCGCAGTTTCAAAGTTTCCCTGGACACCACCTTGGCGCTGATGCCGGGCGTACCCGACAGCAAACTGCTGGTTACCGAAAGCGGAATACTCAAACGCGCAGACGTTGAACGCATGCAAGCCAACGGCATTCATGCCTTTCTGGTAGGGGAAGCGATGATGCGCGCCCAAGATCCGGGCGCGGAATTGTCCGCACTGTTCGGCTAGCGGGTACCGAATACCACGATGGTTTTGCCGTGGGCATGCAGCAATTCGCGTTCTTCCAACTGCTTTAAGACCCGGCCGGCCATTTCACGCGAACACCCGGTGATGCGCGCCAACTCCTGACGTGAAACCTTGATCTGGGTTCCTTTCGGATGGCTCATCGCATCCGGTTCCTGGCACAGATCGTGCAGGGTTCGAAGGATGCGGTTGGCAACGTCCAAATACGCCAGTCGACTGGCTTTACGGCTGGTGTCGAGCAGACGTTTGGAAATCTGGGCGCCGATGGCGTAAATGATTTTCGGGCATTCTTTTGCCAACGGCCCCGAAAACAAGGCTTGCAATTGCGTGTAGTTGATTTCGGCCAGTTCGCAGGCGGTTTTACAGCGCAACACCACTTCCCGTTTGTCGGCTTTGTAGAACAGGCCCATTTCACCGATGAAATCGCCGGCATTGATATAGCCCAACACCAATTCACGGCCATCCGGCTCTTCGGTAATGATGCTGAGCGAGCCGCTGACCACGAAAAACAGGGTGTTCGCCGGGTCACCCGGTCGAAACACATCGCTGCGTGCGGGGTGTTTGCGTTTATGGGTGTGGCTGAGAAAGGCCGATAATGCCGCCTCATCGAGCGCCAACGGGCTTTTAATCGGCTCTATGGGGGCGGTAAACGGCTGTAAACTCACGTCTGACATGGCATGCCCGATGGGTTAGAATAATGGCATTAGCTTACACGCTAACCATGTGAATACTCAAATTGCCGGCCTGCAGGGGCCGGAAAACTTGCAATTCAGGGCAAAACCTTGATAATTGCGCCTCATAGCCCGTCGATATAAGGAATACTGCGTTGGTCAAACCATTGCCACGATTGCGCCTTCAGGGATTCAACAACCTGACCAAATCATTGAGTTTCAATATCTACGATATCTGCTACGCGTC
>JAHEBG010000216.1 GCA_024642445.1 Gammaproteobacteria bacterium
TCATCCAGAGTGCGCCAAGCCAGGGCAGGCCTTGACCGGCCGACCAGACACTGCCGGCACCGAACACCAGAACCGGCACATATAAAGGCAGCGCCATCAATGCCAGCAAAAGGCCGGATCGGCGGATACCCAATGTTAGCGCTGCCACCATGGCGCCGATCAGGCTCATTATCAGGCTTCCTAACAGCAGGCTGAGCATGAGTACGGGAAGCAGCTGTGCAGGTAAAAACAGCAGCTGCGCCAGCAACGGGGTAATCAGCAATACCGGTAATGCCGTGCTGAGCCAGTGCACGATGATTTTGCTGACGATCATCAACGACAACGGCACCGGCGAGAGCAGCATCTGCTCCAGGCTGCCGTCTTCGAAATCGCTGCGGTAGAGGTTATCGAGAACCAACAGGCTTGCCAACAAGTGCGCTACCCAAATCACCGCACCGGCGTTTTTGGCCAAAGCCGACGGCTCTGAACCCAGCGCCAGCGGAAACATCACGCAAACCATAAGCGCGAACAACAGCGGTTGAACGGCGTCAGAACGGCGCTGCCACATCAGTGCGGTATCGCGGCGCAGCAACGCTGCCAGCTTATGCATGTGCGCCACCTCGCTGAAGTTCCAGCAGACGCACCGGTACGGCGGGGGCAGCGTATGCACCATGGGTGCTGATCAAGGCCGCACCGCCACTGGCAATATGGGTCTCGATCATCCGGGTAACCCATGCAATGCCATGCAGGTCGAGGTTGGCGTAGGGCTCATCCAATAGCCACAGCGGACAGTGCGCAAGTTGCAGTCTTGCCAGACTGAGCCGTTTGTTTTGGCCGGCCGAGAGTTTTCCCGCGACGGTGTCTTCATAGCCGGCTAAGCCGCAGTCGGCCAAAAGCCGGTCGATTTCATCGATGCTGAAGTTGCCCTTCAGGGCCGCACTAAAGCGCAGGTTCTGCAGAACGGTCAGTTCCGCCTTGTGGCCTGGCTTATGGCCGAGGTAGCCTGCAAGTCGGTTGAAATGTTCGCGCTCGAACAAGGTGCCTTGCAAATATACCGATCCCGACTCGGGCGGCAACAATCCGCACAATACCCGAAGCAATGTGGTTTTTCCGGAGCCGTTATCGCCTTTGATCAGCAATGCTTCGCCGGCGTCCAGATGGAAATCCAGGGGGCCGAAAATGCGCTCTTCATTCCTTGAAAAACACAGGGCCTGGGCGTGCAGCAGTGCGGCGTGGGGTCTGGCCATGAACGGGAAACGGCATCCTGAAGTCAACCCCGGTATTTTAACGGGTTTAGCCGCTTGCTTGCGCTAATTTCCTGTGAAAAAGGTATGTCTGTTGCATAATATTGATTCGAATCAATTCTGGGCGCTCCAATGCATCTCCAATCCAAGTTGCCGAATGTCGGCACTACCATCTTTACCGTGATGTCGGGCATGGCAATGCAGCATCAGGCGGTCAATCTCGGGCAGGGTTTTCCGGACTTTCCCGTGCCCGAATTTCTGGTAGAGGCGTTGGCACGCGCCATGCGTGATGGCAAGAACCAGTATGCCCCGATGACCGGCATTCCGGCATTGCGGGAGGCCATCGCGGAAAAAACCCTGGCCTGTTACGGCCATAGCGCCTGTCCGGACAGTGAAATTACGGTGACCAGTGGCGCTTCCGAGGCTATCTTCGATGCCGTGTTGGCGGTTGTCCGTTCGGGCGATGAAGTGATTGTGCTGGACCCCTGTTACGACTGCTATGAGCCTGCCATTGAGCTGGCCGGCGGAATCTGTGTGCACGTACCGCTTAATCCTGAGGACTTCCGTGTGGACTGGGCGCTGTTGACGGCTGCGGTTACCGCTAAAACGCGGATGATTTTCATCAACTCGCCGCACAATCCCTCCGGCGCGCTGTTCAGCGCCGACGATATGCAGAAGTTGGCGGAATTGATGCGCGGCCGCAATATTTTTCTGCTATCCGACGAAGTCTATGAGCATATCGTATTCGACGGTGCACGCCATGAAAGCGCGTTGCGTTATCCCGAACTGGCTGAAAAAGCATTCGTGATTTCTAGTTTCGGCAAAACCTACCACTGCACCGGTTGGAAGATCGGGTATTGCATCGCTCCGAAGGCATTGACTACGGAATTGCGCAAAGTCCATCAGTACAATACCTTCTGCAGTTTCGCGCCGGCACAATGGGCGTTCGCTGAAATGATTCGAAATCATCCGGAGCACTATGCCGAACTCGGGCCTTTCTACCAGAGCAAGCGCACGTATATGCAGCAGCAGTTGCTGAAAACGCGTTTCAAGGCCCTGTCGGTGCCGGGTGGCTATTTCCAATTGGTGGATTATTCGGCGGTGTCGGATCTTCCCGATGCCGAATTTGCGCGCTGGTTGTGCGTGGAAAAAGGCGTGGCAGCGATTCCACTGTCGCCATTCTATGAAACCCCGCCGGCAGGTCAGCGTTTGGTGCGCCTGTGTTTTGCCAAGAATGCCGAGACCCTTGATGCTGCTATAGCGCGCTTGGAGTTGGTATGAGTGCTCCCGAATTGCAGGTAACGGTGATTCAGGCCGATACCGTCTGGCATGATCCGCAGGCCAATCGTTCGCTATACCAAGCACTGTTCGATAAACTTGAAGGACAGAGCGACATCATCGTGCTTCCGGAAACCTTCACCTCCGGATTCAGTAACGACGCCATAAACCAAGCAGAAACCATGCAGGGCGAAACCGTTGCCTGGTTGTGCGAACAAGCCAAGCGCTTGAATTCGGCAATCACCGGCAGTGTGCAGCTGCGCGATGGCGGTAAGGTATTCAACCGCATGTTATGGGCTATGCCGGATGGCGAACTGCATTTTTATGACAAGCGGCATTTATTCCGGATGGCGGGTGAGCACGAACGCTACGCAGCCGGCACCGGCAAAACATTCATTGACTTCAAAGGCTGGCGGATTTGCCCACTGGTTTGCTACGATCTGCGCTTTCCGGTTTTTTCACGCAACCGGTTCAACAACACGGTGCCGGACGGCTACGATTACGACCTGCTGATCTTTGTTGCGAACTGGCCAAGCCCTCGGCATTTCGCCTGGCAGACGTTGCTGAAAGCGCGCGCTATCGAGAACCTGTGCTATTTGGTCGGCGTTAACCGTGTCGGTACCGACGGCAACGGTCTGCAATATCTGGGCGGAAGCACGGTGCTTGATTTTAGCGGGCAATCGCTTGTTGAATGCGATAGCCAAGCGCAGGTGAAAACGGCGAGGGTTTCCTATGCGGAATTGCACGCGTTCCGACAGCGTTTCCCGTTTCATCTGGATGCGGATGCATTCACGATTCTGGATTGACAGCTCAAGGAGGCAATCATGAATCCGATCTTTGCTTTGTGTTTGACACTTGCCTTCGTATTGCCAGCGAATCCGGTCTTGGCACAGAAA
>JAHEBG010000217.1 GCA_024642445.1 Gammaproteobacteria bacterium
GAATTAAAAATCGATGCAACGGCCGTTTTTTTCCCAATCGCCGTAACGGGTGGGTTCCAAACCGGCTCTTCCGCCGATTTCAACGGCCGCAGGCACATTCTCCGCTGCAGGTTTCTGCTTGGACGGTTCATGCAGCGGTTCGATAATCTCGTTAGAATTGGGCTCGTGCGTCATCTTACTATGGTAATTGCCCCGCCCATGTCATTCAAGTTAAATTTCATATCCAATGCGCCGTTTGCCTTGTCGAATCACGCTATCATCCGCATCAGCGGGCCCGATGCCAAGCTATTTTTACAAAGCCAATGCATGAACGATGTGAACGCACTGAACGCTGGCACATGGCAATACAACGGCTGGCTTAACCCACAGGGTCGGGTCATGGCATTGTTCTATCTCATAGCGCGCGATGAAACGGACTATTTGATGATAGTGCCGGAACTGCCGGCACAAAATCTGGTTTCTGCGCTTTCCCGCTACGTGTTCAGATCAAAAGTCACAGTCAAGCAGGACAATGATCACCATGCGTGCGGTCAACTGCATGAAAGCAATGAATCGCTTAGCCTCGGATTGGATCAAACCGGCCCTCAAATTGTCTTGCACCATGACGGATACCGCCGTGTTATCACTGTAGTCAGCGCTCCGGCTGCTGCGAATGCCGAAGCACTCAACAGCTGGCATGTCCTAGACATGATGAACGGCTGGCCTTGGATAGGCGAGTCACAACAGGGCCATTGGACGCCCCAGATGCTTAGCCTGCAGATGCTGAATGCATTCAGTGTCAAAAAAGGTTGCTACCCAGGGCAGGAAATCGTGGCAAGAACCCATTTTCTTGGCAAAAACAAACGGAAGTTGTATTTCATTCAAGGGCTTGACTTAACAGAGGGCGAGCCAATTCTCAATGCTGGCAATGAAATCGGCAAGGTGATCAATGCCGATTTCGGCAAAACCGCAGGTCTTGCGGTTTTACCCGCAGAAGACCTCCCCACCGATCTGCACAATGCTGCCGGCTGCGTTCGTGTTGAAAACCCTGAAATATGCTAGGATTTTGGCATTGAACCTAATGGAATCCTCATCATGCTGCGTCGCACCCTGCTCGCTTTAGGACTTTCGGCATTCAGCCTCAGCGCCTTCGGCGCAACCTATACAATTGCCGTTGAACCTAACTATCCGGCCAATCAAGCCAAAGAAATTTATGAGCCGTTGTTGAAATACCTAAAAACTTCAACTGGCCACACCTATACCTTGAAAACGGTGAACAATTACCACGGGTATTGGCGCGACATCCTAGGCAATGCACCCACCGATTTTTCGTTTGAAGAGGCCCATTTCGCCGACTTCCGAATCAAGCGCCAGGGCTTCGTGCCACTGGTACGGGTTGCTGAACCTACCCAGTTCGCCTTGTTGGTTAGCCCGGAAGACACCGGCCGTGGCACCCAAGGGTTGATGTCCGGCGCTATTGTCAGCATGCCGTCACCCAGCTTGGGCTACCTGTTTCTGGGTGAAATTTACCCGAACCCGATTGCACAGCCCGAAATCATGTCATCGGCACAAACCTGGAAGGATGGCGTCGATATGGTATTCGCCCAGGAAGCCAAGGCTGCAATGGTGCCGATGTATATTGCATCGCAATACCCCAATCTTGAATCGGTAAGCCTATCCCGCAGCCTTCCGGGCCGCAGCATGAATGCCTCGGGCAAAGTGCCAGCCGATGTGCGCAAAGCCGTGACCAATGCCATGCTCAAGCTGAAGGATGATCCGGGAATGATCGACATTCTTACCGAATTGGGCACCCAATCTTTCGTGGTCTCCAGCGCCGCAGACGTAGCCGGTAATGAGCGTTTGTTGCGCCGTGTCTTTGGCTACCCGAAAGCAGCGGCCAAGCCAGCAGCTAAACCCGCAGCTGCTCCGGCTGCTCAGACTGCTCCGGTCACCCCGCCAAAAAAATAAGCCTTACACCATATCCATTGCGGCATTAAGGATGTCGGCATCGGCGGGAATCACGGCAAACGCCGCACCCGCCAGTGGCGTATAGGTATCGGCGCCAACAACGCGTCGCATCGGTTTAGCGCCTTGTCCGGTTTCCATTATGGCCGTAATGATGCCCTCTCCGACGCCGGCACTGCGCCTGCCTTCATCAACCACCAACAGACGTTTGCATTCGGCAGCATGTTTGCCAATGGCACTTTGGTTCAACGGCTGCAGCCAGCGCAAATCCACCACGCGCACCTTCCACTGCAGCATGTCTTCAATCTGGCGCGCTGCACGTAATGCCATTGGCACGCCGTTACCGAACGTGAAAATGACCAGGTCATTGTTTTCAGGGAAGTAGGTGCGTTCTGAACCGATCTCCATGGCCTGTTCCGGTGCCGGATAGGCTGTCAACCACAGACCGTCGCCGGCCTGATACAGGTCTTTGCTCATATACAGCGCAATGGGTTCGAGGAAGGCACAAACACGGCCGTCCACTTTCGCCAAAGCCATCATCGATCGCAGCATGGTCACGGCATCGTCACCGCGTGACGGACAACCCACCACCAGGGACGGAATATCGCGTAGCGCGGTAATCGAGTTGTCGTTGTGGAAGTGGCCTCCGAAGCCGCGCTGATAGCCCAGGGATGCGATACGCATGACCATCGGATTACGGTATTGTCCGTTGCTGAAAAACTGTAAAGAGCAGGCTTCACCACGAATTTGGTCGCAGGCATTATGGAAATACGCCAAATACTGGATTTCCGGCATGGGCAACATACCCAAATTGGCAAAGCCTTGGGCCAGTCCAAGAATCATGGTTTCATCGAGCAGCGTATTGAATACCCGTGCACCTTTGAAGGCTTTATGCAGGCCTTTGGTAACCGTATACACCCCACCCTTCTGTGCCACATCTTCACCGAAAAGCAGGGTTTCCGGGTATTTGCAAAACAAGTCATGCAAGGCATTGTTTATCTGGATTGCCAAATGTCGCGGCGCCTGTTTCTCCGGTAACTTGGCTTCGGTACCAAATACCGCCAGACGTTTCTCTGAATAATCGGCACGGGTAGCTTCGGTATGTACTGCTTTAGGCGTATACGGTGCCAGAGGTGCAATGACTTCTTCCAGACTTTCCAATTTTGGACGCTGATCGGCCTGCTCGGCCGCGGCAAAACATCGGGCACGGATCGCCTCGTACAGTGCCAGCAAATCGTCTTTACCGAACAGGCCGGAACGCAAGGCGATATCGGCCGAACGCAACAAGGGGTCTCCGGCCTCAACCGCCATCAGTTCTTCAATGGAGCGCCACTCGATTTCAAAATCGGTACCGGCATGACCCATTATGCGGGTGGTGCGCAGGTGCAGGAATGTAGGCCGGCGCGTGCGGCGGCAATGCTCAACCGCACGCTGAACCTGTGCATAGCCTT
>JAHEBG010000218.1 GCA_024642445.1 Gammaproteobacteria bacterium
TGCTCAAATACCTAACGCCGGTGCCCGAGGCCGATTCCAGTCGAAACGTGCTGTACGCTTCAACCGGAAAAACTTGCACGGTCATGCTGTAACGGCCCCGATTCAGCAGTACCTCAACGGATGCACGGTCCATCACCAATTCCACGTCATTCAGACCCTCGCCATTCATTGGCATTTCCAGTGTTTTGCGGCTGAAGTCTGGGCTGAAATCGGTTTGCCCCGATAAATGGCGATCAATGAAAAAGCGCCCGTCTTTTTGATATAAACGCAGTTGTTCGCCGCGATCATTCTTCAGCACAAGATTTAAATCCTGCGCGTTATTGACACTGAAGCGTATCCGCGCCCGGCGCAGGTCCAGGTCATTACGCTGCAATGGCAGTTTAGGGGTTTTGCTGCGGTATTGTAGCGAAGCTAATTCGCTCAAATTGGCGGCGAATTGCTGCTTCAGGAAATACTGGCCGTTTTCACTGTCCAGTCGCAATTCGCGCGGCAATGTCATGGCGCTACGCCAAGGGTGGGTGGGTACTTTCTGTGCGTATTGCCAGTTGCTCATCCAAGCCATCAGCAAACGTCGGTTGTCGGGTGCGTTTTCGAAGGTTACACCGGCATAAAAATCGGGGCCATAATCCAGCCAGCGCGCGTCTTGTTCGGCAATAAAGCGCTGGCCGTCAAACTGGCCAATAAAGTACCGGGTGCCCGAACCGCCGTTGGGTGCCTTGTCCCCGTGGTTGACGATCAACACCCATTTTTCGGTGCCATCGTGGTTTCGTAACTTGAACAAATCCGGGCACTCCCAAACACCCAGAGGCGCGCTGGTTTCATCTGTAAAGTCGCTTTCATGCTGCCATTGCTTCAAATCTTTGGAGCTGAAGAACGTAATCTGATTGCCGGTTGCCAAGGCCATTGTCCAGCGCTTCATGGGTTCGTGCCAAAACACCTTGGGGTCACGGAAGTCTTGTTCACCGGAATTGTTCAATACCGGATTGCCGGCGTATTTGGTCCAGGTTTTGCCTTCGTCCATGCTGTAGGCCAAGCCTTGGCTTTCGGTGTTTTTTTGGCCGGCTTTCCATAAGGCATCGTTGTGGTACGTGAATACGGCCACCATGGCATTGGCACCAAACCCGGCGCGGTTGTCTTTGTCGATTACTGCGCTGCCCGAAAAAATCCAGCCTTTCTGGTCGGGGCTTAAAGCTACCGGTTGGTGCGACCAATGCGTGAGATCGTTGCTGGTGGCATGGCCCCAGTGCATCGGGCCCCATACCGTGCTGTTGGGGTGGTATTGGTAAAACAGATGGTAGGTTCCGTTGTAATACACCAGGCCATTGGGGTCATTCATCCAGCCTTTATTAGGGCTGTAATGCAGCCACGGGCGATAGGCCTCGCTGTAATACGCGTTTGCCGGTGCCGGCGCTGCCTGTGCCCAGCTTGCCAGGGCCAAGAACAGTAATACACATCGTGCCAGCATGGCTCAGTGCTCCTGCGGGTTGAAGGGTAATGCCATTTCAAGATGGGGAATGCCATCTTCCAAGTACTCCTCGGATGCCGGCTCAAAGCCGAAGTTCCGATAGAACTCGGTTAAGTAACTTTGTGCGCTGATGCGGTTGCCCTGCCCTGGGTAATGGCCAAGGCAGCCGTTCAGTGCTTCGCGCAACAACTGCTGGCCCAGACCCATGCCACGAAACCTGCGCGTTGTGAGCACACGGCCTATGGACGGCTCAGGGTATTTCAAGCCGGCATCGACGATGCGTAGATACGCAGCGATTTCACCGTTGATGCGGCCGATTAGATGCCAGGCATGGGCATCGTAACCGTCGGCATCCAGATACGGGCAATTCTGTTCCACCACAAACACCTGCTGACGGGCTGCCATTACCTCATGCACGGTTTCGGCAGTCAGACTGCCAAGGCGTGCCCATGTGAAGTGCAAGCGGCTCATTGCAGCGCCACCACGAAGCCCAGAAACACCAGAAGCCCTACCCACTGGTTGCTGACAAAAGCCCTGAAGCAGTCTTCCCGATGCCGCAGACGGGTGATATTGAACTGCCACAGAATCACCAGGCCGGCCAACGCCAGGCAGACAAAATAGGGCAGGTCGAAGCGGTATTGCCGGCCCAACAAAGCCAAACTAAATATAAAGCCACCCATCAGTACCGCCAGCACAATAAAATCCATGTCGCCTAGAAAGATGGCCAAGGATTTGGCGCCGGCTTTCAGGTCGTCGTCGCGGTCAACCATGGCGTACCAGGTGTCGTAAGCTGTGGTCCAGAGCAGATTGGCCAAAAATAACAGCCATGCACTTTGCGGAATAGTGTTCTGTACCGCGGCAAACGCCATGGGAATACCCCAGCCGAAAGCAATGCCCAGATACACCTGTGGAAAGTAGGTATAGCGCTTCAAATAAGGGTAACTGGCGGCTAAAAACAGGCCAGCAATACTCAGCAGCACAGTGAGTCGGTTGGTTAGCAATACCAAACCGAAGGCCACCGCCATCATCAGCACGAACAAGCCCAAAGCTTCACGGCTGTTCAGCGCGCCAGCCGCTAGTGGCCGTTGTTGGGTTCGTGCCACCTGCGGGTCAAGCCAGCGGTCGGCATAATCGTTGATGATGCAGCCGGCCGAGCGGGTCAACCAAACGCCGGCAGTGAAAATCAGCAACAGTTTCAGCGCAGGCAGGCCTTCAGAGGCCAGCCACAGGGCCCAAAGCGTAGGCCATAGCAATAATAATGTGCCCACCGGGCGATCCCCGCGGATCAGATGCCAGTAGGCCAGGCGTTTCGAAGCGGGGGCTGTAGGTGGGTTGGGCATGGCTCTATTGTAGGGGAACTGGCTTGCTATTTACGCAGGCATTTCCGATGATGGAAAAAAGCAGTGGAATTCTTCGATGGTGGATTTTGACATCCCGGCTTCGTTCCTTGGGCGCCCCTATGCGGAAACGCATTTTCGGCAGATTGTGCACTATGCCAAAACCCAGCACCCGTTTTATCGGGCCTTTTATGCCAATGCCAAAACCCTGCCACTGCTGACCCGTGAAATCCTGCAGGCGCACAACGACGAACTTTTGAATGGGCATCCGGTTACCGGTAAAACCTCCGGCTCCACCTCGGTGCCGGTGCGAACCCATTGGGGTCCGCCGCGTGCCAAGATCGATGCGCGCGACAGCAGCAACTACGCCGAATGGTTCGGTGGGCGCCTGCCGAACATGAAGATTGTGGCCTTAAGTGCCCATGAGGCCAACGATACTTCGCTCGAGGTATCTTCACCGTTGCCGGAGCAGCTGCGCTTCATTCGTCGGCAGATTGCCGAAAAAGGCGCGCGTGCCTTGATCAGCTACCCCACCAATCTGGAGCAGTTGGCACAGCACCTGATCAGCGCCGGTGAAACCGTGGAT
>JAHEBG010000219.1 GCA_024642445.1 Gammaproteobacteria bacterium
CAACCCCAATTTCAGCTTCCATCAGGCCTCCATTCTGGAATTCCACCTTATGGAAAAGCTGGTAGCTTCCTGCGACTATATCTTCCACTTGGCCTCGGTAGTGGGCGTACAAAGCGTCATCGATAGCCAGGTCCGAACCATTGAGACCTGCGCACGCGGTATGAATATCCTGCTGACCCTGGCCTCGCGCTGGGATAAAACGGTGCTATTTACATCAACATCGGAGGTGTACGGAAAGTCCGTCAAATTGCCCTACAGCGAAGACGATGATCTGGTTTTCGGGGCAACCCATATAGGACGCTGGTCGTACGGCTGTGGCAAAGCCTTGGATGAATTCGAAGCTTTGGCCTACTACCGTGAAAAAAACCTCCGCATCGTCGTAGTGCGCTTGTTCAATACCGTCGGCCCACGTCAAACCGGTCGATACGGCATGGTTATGCCGAAATTCGTGGCCAACGCACTCGCCGACAAACCGATTACCGTTTATGGCGATGGCAGCCACCGCCGCTGTTTTGGCTACGTCAAAGATGTGACTTTGGCATTGCAACGTCTGATTACCCATGAACCGGCGTACGGTAAAGTGTTCAATATCGGCTCCGGTGAAGAAATATCCGTACTGGATCTGGCAAAGCGCGTCAAACAACAATTGGCAAGCCGCTCCGAAATTGTATTTGTTCCGTTCAGTGCGGTATATGGTGAAAATTTCGAAGAGACCATCGACCGTGTTCCCGATCTTCGTCGCATCCGCGAGACTATCGACTACAACCCATCAACGACACTCACGCAGATTATCGACTGGATAGCCGACAGTCTGCGCCAGGAGGCATCCGTCTGACCGTAATTTCGGTTGGGCATTACACGAACAGGAGTCATCATGGCCACAGCACCTTGGTTCGTCATCAGCCCCAATACCGCACTCAGCATCATAGGCTTGGTTCGGGGCATCGATAAAACGGTTCCGACACCGGCAGCGGACTGGCATACGGCGGTGGTCGATGTCGTCATCCCCGCCTACAAAGAGCAGGACAACATCCTGTATGCCCTGTCTTCGATTGTGCAACAAACCTTCAAACCCCGGCAGGTGATTTTGGTGGATGACGGCAGCAAAGATGAGACCGCCAGCCGAGCACGGGCCTTCGCAAAAGCCAATGGCTTGGCATTGACAGTCATCGAACGCGACCATTCCATTGGCAAAACGCCCACGCTTAAAAGGCAAGCACGGGAGTTTGATTCCGATGTCGAGTTCATTCTGGACGGCGATACCTTTCTGGAAAGCCCGAACTACATCGAACGCTGCGTACAGGAACTGTACCAGGGCGTGGGCATTGCCTGCGCCTGTGGCACGGTTTTGCCGATGCGCTTCAAAGACCGTGAGGCACTGGCCGAGTCAGCGCCGTTCCGTAACGCACTGGCCGGCAAGCGCTACCACGACCCCTTTCGGGACAGAGGCAGCATGCCGGCAATCTGGTGGTGGATTACCAATATCTACCGTGACTGTTTGTATAAATTTCTGCAACGCTTCGTCTATCTTGGGCAAATGGTGTTTTTCGGCGGCATCACCAACCCGGTGGGTTGCGCCGTCGCTTACCGTCGTGAATACATCAAGGATCTGTTCGACCGCTACGAGCCACTGTTCGGCGATGACCTGACCAACTCCGAAGATATTTTCATCGGGTTTGCGCTCAACAACGAAGGCTACCGTAACATCCAGTTGCAGGATGTCATGGCGCGCTCCGAAGAACCCCAGGTACAAAGACTGCCGCGCCAGGTCTATCTGTGGTCATCATCGTTCCTGCAGAGCTGCTATTACTTCAACGATCTGATGGTCAGCCCGTTTAAAGCACCGAAGCGTCTGTGGCACCGTATCAAAAACAGGGTGAGCGGTGAAACCAAAAAAATCGAAGAGATGCGTAAGATCCAAGAAGCGTACCGGCAGCCATTCGGCGATCGATTCACCCGCGAGAACGGGCGAACAATTGGTTGGGTAGTGTTCATGTCGGCATTCGAGAAAATAGCCTTCCCCACGGCAATCATCATTCTGGTTATTCTGAAAATGTGGGAACCCTTGGCCGTTACAATTATTGCTGAACTGTTGCTGTCGGCATTTGTTTTGGCGGCCGTATCCAAAGGAGAACGCATCCGCGGTTTCTTTTCGGCATTACTGGTTGCACCTTTGCGGTACTTGTTGATGATGTGGGATGTGGTCACAATCGGCAGGTTTGCTGCCGACGTATGGATTACGGGGAATAGAAAATGGCGAAAATAACCGTATTATCTGCTGCATTGGCCTGTGCCCTGGCAATGCCTGCCGCGGCCCAGGATCTGCGCACGACCGCGCATGAAGCCGCTGCACGCGGTGATTTGGCAGCGGCCATAACCGCCATGCAAGCCTATACACAGGCACAATCCGACGATATATCAGCGCGCAAGGATCTGGCCCGTTATTACCTGTGGACCGGTAATTATGCCGAAGCCGATACCTTACTGAGCCCCTTGGCCGATATCGACCCAGAGGCCAAAGCGTTACTGGCCAATACGGCAGCATGGGCCGGAAAAATTGATCGCGCCTTGATGTTGAATGCCGATGCATTGGTGGAACAGCCGCCGGGCTTTTTGGCGCAGTTCACACAGGCGGTAGCACTGCGACAGACGGCTCAGGCTTACCGAGCATGGCCTTTTGTGGAGGCAGCAGAGCGTATGCAGCCAGACGGTAAAGACGTAAAAGATCTACGGCGCGGAACCTATGTGCGTACGGCATCGGATATCACCGCCCAATGGGGGCTGCTGGACGATTCCGACAATATTCGTGGCGAACGCTTTGCGCTGTCGGCGAATATCCGCATGGGCGATGACTGGACGTTGCTGGGCGGTTGGAGCAATACTGATTACCGTGCGCCCATAGGTGGCGGCTACGAGCCAATTAGCGGCGGTGACAGCATTGCTGATCGGCAATTCTGGCTAGGCAGCGCATTCACGCCAGCGCAAGACACCCGGATTACTCTGGCACTGGGCCGTAGCGATACCAAAGCAGGTGATGAAACCACAGGGCTTCTTCGCTTCGATCAACGCGTGGCCGATGACTTCAGCTTCAGTGCTGGCTTTGACCGCAACCGTCTCGGCATTTCGCCGCGCTCGGTTTCGCTGGGTTTGATGCGGGATCAGTGGTGGGCGCAAGCCAGATATACCCCCGGATACCGCTGGACGTTTGATGCCGCAGTGTCGTTCGAAGATATCAATGACGGCAACCGTCGTAGCGATTGGCAGTTCGCAGCGCGGCGCGCGATAATCCGCACGCAGTCGCTGCAATTCGACCTGGGCGCGGAAGTGCAATGGTTTGGTTTCGATACGGACCCCGGCAACGGCTACTATGCCCCCGACAACTACCGGC
>JAHEBG010000220.1 GCA_024642445.1 Gammaproteobacteria bacterium
ATGTCATGCCCGTTGTCGCACATTGGGTGACAGATACGGGTTCTGTTTTGAACGGATGATATCCATTTCTGCTATTAGCTCTTGCAGGGGCGGAAAGTTGAAGTCGCGTTCCAGGCAAGTAGGAATAAGGCCGGCAGCTTCGCCCAGTTCGGCATAGGTAAAATCCAGCAAATCCCAGACCGGATCTATGACCGCTGCACCGTGGGTATCCACCAGAAATCCATCGCTTTCAACGTAGTGCCCTGCAACATGGATGTAGCAGGTTTTATTCAGGGGAAGTGCTCGTAAATAGGATTTCGGATCGAACCCGAAATTCTGGCTATTGACGTAGACGTTGTTGACATCCAGATGCAATAAACAATCGGACGCCTCGACAACGGCCGAAATGAATTCTTCTTCCTTCATTTCGGCGCCTGGCGGCGAAAAATAATACGACGCATTCTCGATGCCAATCTGGCGACCGAGGATATCCTGTGCTTGCCGAATGCGCCCACTGACCCAAGCCACCGCTTCGCCAGTACACGGGATAGGCAATAAGTCGTACAAATGGCCCTCATGCGAGCACCAGGAAAGATGTTCGGTATAACGCTCTATTCGGTGCTCCGCCATGAACGCGCGAATCTGTTTCAACAAAGTCGTATCCAAAGGGTCCTGGCTACCTATAGAAAGCGACAAGCCATGCAACACAAAGGGGTAGCGCTCGGTATATTTGCGCAGATCGCGTGCATAACGGCCGCCGATTCCGGCCCAGTTCTCAGGTGCAAGCTCGAAAAAGTCAATCGCAGCACGATTAACATTTTCAAGCTCGGACAGCAGCTCACGCCGAAATCCTAAGCCAACGCCGGTTGCTGTTCTGTTCACGTCAGTCCATCCAAATGCCGGCAGTTCCCTGCCGGCATCTTGATTTTTAGGCCACCGAACCGCAGCTGCCGTCTTTTTTCTTGTCGGCGCCGCATTTGCCTTCGCCGCATTTTCCGTCTTTTTTCTTGTCGGCGCCGCATTTGCCTTCGCCGCATTTTCCGTCAGCTTTCTTGTCAGCACCACAGGTTCCATCGGCTTTCTTGTCAGCACCACAGGTTCCGTCGGCTTTCTTGTCAGCACCGCAAGTGCCATCGGCTTTCTTGGCTTCAGCGGCTTTTTTGCTGGCGCCACATTTGCCTTCACCGCATTTTCCATCAGCTTTTTTCACAGGCGCCGTTTGCTGGGCAACCTGATAACCGCTGTCGAGGGATTTTGCAGCAAATGGGTTGCTGGCAAGTGCAGCAGCGCCAAAAGCTACGGATGAGGTCAGGGCCAGTGCGGTCATTACTTTCGTTTTCATGGGAATCTCCAGTGTGAGTAGTGTGAGGCAACATATCGGCGCCTGAAAATTCCGGCTCCAAGGGTTTGTCGCAGGTGCCAGCGGAATCTTACAGCTGATTTCAACAAAGTATCATACTGGCTTTAATTTTGAGTTTCGAGCGAAAAAAAATGCGCCCGAAGGCGCACTTTTATGAGCGATATGGAATCAAGTCTTCGGCAAAGTAACCCCGGTCTGGCCCTGGTATTTACCACCACGGTCCTTGTAGGAAGTTTCACAGACTTCATCCGACTCGAAGAACAGCATTTGGGCTACGCCCTCATTGGCATAGATTTTCGCCGGCAGCGGCGTGGTGTTTGAAAACTCGAGAGTAACATGCCCTTCCCACTCCGGCTCAAGTGGCGTCACGTTGACGATGATGCCGCAGCGGGCATAGGTGCTCTTGCCCAGGCACACCACCAAAGTGGATCGCGGTATTCGGAAAAACTCCACCGTGCGTGCCAGCGCAAACGAATTTGGCGGAATGATGCAGACATCGGCTTCGACATCGACGAAACTGGTCGGGTCAAACGCTTTCGGATCGACAATGGTGGAGTTGATATTGGTGAAAATCTTGAATTCACGCGCGCAACGCACATCGTATCCGTAGCTGGATGTGCCGTATGACACGATGCGATGGCCGTCTTGAGCGGTTTTGACTTGCCCGGGCTCGAACGGCTCAATCATGCCGTGTTGTTCTGACATTCTGCGTATCCATCGGTCGGATTTAATGCTCATACGTTCTCTCTGGGGAATAGTTAGGTATTTTGAATGACGATATTGGGAAAGCCAAGGCTTTTATTGCGGGCTTGCAGCGATAACAGTGCCGCGGCCTTGCGGGCAATGGCGCGGTAGGCATCTGCCGCAGCGGAACTCGGCTCGGCGACAACTGTAGGGTGCCCAGAATCGGCACGCTCACGGATTGCACGCAGCAATGGCAACTGCCCGAGCAGCGCAACACCGTAATTTTCCGCCATTTTTTCGCCGCCGCCTTCTCCGAAAATGGCTTCGGCATGGCCACACTGACTGCAAATATGCGTGGCCATGTTTTCAATAATACCGAGTACCGGCACCTCAACTTTCTCGAACATTTTCAGTGCCTTTTTGGCATCAATCAAAGCAATATCCTGAGGCGTGGTGACAATAATGGCGGCGGACACCGGTATGCGTTGTGCTAAGGTCAGTTGAATATCACCGGTTCCAGGCGGTAGATCGATCAGCAGGTAGTCAAGATCATGCCAGTGCGTGGTGGTCAGCAATTGCTGCAGGTACTGGGTAGTCATCGGCCCACGCCAGATGGTGGGCGTGTCTTCACCCAGAAAAAGGCCGATTGACATGGCCTGCAGGCCATATGCGATTTTCGGCTCAACAGTCTTTCCGTCGGTGCTCTCGGGTTTTCCGGAAATACCCAGCATCATTGGGATTGATGGGCCATGGATGTCGGCATCCAGCAAGCCTACCCTTGCACCTTCCGCTGCAAGTGCCAGCGCAAGATTCACTGCCGTGGTGGATTTACCCACGCCACCCTTGCCGGACGCGATGGCTACGATATTTTTGACGCCGGGCAAAGGTGAAAGGTTGTTCTGTACCTGGTGTGCGGGTATTCGGGTTTCAATGGCCACGGCAACCGCCTTGGCACCTGAATTCTTCTGCAACCGGCTTCTCACACCGTCAATCATGGCCGCATGCCGGGATTCGGCCGGATAAGCCAGTTGCATCTGAATGGCGATGTTGTCGCCATCAATTCCGATCGCTTTGATGGCCTTGGCGGCAATCAAATCCAATCCGGTGTGCTCATCAATGCAATGGGCCAGTTGTTCACGAACGACAGCTTCGGTTAAAGGCATGATCTAAATTCAGGCAAAACGCTATTGTATCGGAAACGCCGAAGCAGAAGCAGAGACAGGACGTTAAGGCACGCTCTTCAAGGTTGTCAGAACC
This sequence comes from Gammaproteobacteria bacterium, assembly GCA_024642445.1. Classification (GTDB taxonomy): domain Bacteria; phylum Pseudomonadota; class Gammaproteobacteria; order Xanthomonadales; family Xanthomonadaceae; genus Arenimonas. The sequence goes on from JAHEBG010000220.1 coordinate 3,281, forward strand.
GCCGCCTTCAAGGCCTTAAGGTCTTCACCCTCGCTAATATCCGACTCCAGGTAAAGCACCTGCAAAAAAGCCACCAGATTATGCCGCTTTACCAGCCATTCG
>JAHEBG010000221.1 GCA_024642445.1 Gammaproteobacteria bacterium
AAAACGATAGCCTGTATTAGATATTAACGAGAAACACCTGTAAACAAATACCTACACATTTCCGCCTGTAATAATCAGTCCCAGCCTTTGCCCTTTGAACAAGGCCGGATTGGCAAGTACGGCCGCCAGCACGGTGGCACTGCTCGGCTCGATGACCATTGCCAGATGTTCGCGCACCAGATCCTGGGCGGCCAGACATTGGGCATCGGATACGGTCAGCACTTGCAAAACATACTCTGAAATGAGCGCGAAATTCGGAACTCCGACCACCGCACGCAGGCCATCACAAAGCGTATCGGGCACCAGATGGGTGATGCGTTCATTAGCCAACAGAGAAACCACAGTATCCGCTGCGCCTTCGGGCTCAACGCCGTACAGCGCAACATCGGTTGTGCTGAGTGCAACGGCAGTGCCGGCAATCAAACCACCGCCGCCCACCGGTACCATCACCGCATCAAGATGTGGCACATCGGCCAATAGCTCCAGAACGGCAGTACCCTGCCCGGCCATTACCCTGGCATCTTCATACGGATGTACCAGCGTCGCGCCGGTTTCAGCGATGAGCGCGCGGGTCATCGCTTCTCGCGCTGCCTGTGTTGGCGCGCATCGGTGAATGACGGCGCCGACAGCCAGCATGGCATCCACTTTCGATTGCACCGCACCCTCGGGCACCACCACCTGCGCCGGAATGCCGCGGAGTTTCGCGGCACGCGCCAGTGCCGCACCGTGATTTCCGGAAGAGTGCGTGACCACGCCCTTGGCGGCAGCTGCATCATCAAGTGAGAAAACGGCGTTGACCGCACCGCGGAACTTGAAGGCGCCGCCCACTTGCAGGTTCTCACACTTGAAAAACAATTCGGCACCGCTCAACGCATCCAACGCTGCTGAAGTTTTTACCGGAGTATTCAGCGCGTACGGGGCAATACGTTCAGCCGCCGCCAGGATATCGGACGGAGTAATCATGGTTTTGGCCTTGGCGATTGCCCCAGCAAACTGCTGAGCGCCGAACCCGCCACCACCAGTAATGCGCCGAATAAACCCAGCCATCCCACATGTTCCGGCGCGATTTGTGCTGGCCAGAGCGCGTGCGTAGCTGCTACTGCTCCAAGACACAACAACGGGGTGGTTGCCAATACCGTAGACACCCGCGAAGCCTGCCAATGGGCCAGTGCCTCAGCGAAGGCGCCGTATGCCACCAGAGTATTAATTGAACAATACAACAACAAACTCCAGTGCAGTCCGTCCAAGGCCAGCAGCTGCTGCGGCTTGGCAAGTGGAAACAACAGAATCGCCGAAAGACAATAAATACCGGTCAAAATTTGCGGTGAACGCAATCGCAATAACAGTTGTTTCTGGATCAAGGCATAGGCGGCCCAGGAAAACGCCGCGGCTAGCACCATACTCGACCCCAGGGTGTAGCGTGCCGTAGTCAATGCCGCGCCAATCACTTGTTCACGGAAAAACAAAGCCAGCCCCACCACAATCACCACCAACCCAAGCCACTGACCCCATACAAAGCGTTCTTTGAAAATCCAGACGCCGCCCAAAGCCATCAGCAATGGCGCCAACTGAATCAACAGCTGCGCGTTACCTGGTGAGGTGTATTGCACGCCGAGCACATAGCCCACGTAATTTCCAATCAGCAACACCGTGGCGGCCAGAAGCCATAATCGATGGCGTGTCGGCAGCTGACGCAATGGCGCCAATTCACCGCGCAGCCCCAGCCAAGCCAACATCACCACCGCCGCAAAGCTGAAACGGAACCAGGTCAGCGTATAGGCATCCATCGCATTCAGGCTCAACTTCAGCGCTACCGGCAAGGTGGCCCAGCAGGCGGCGGTTACCAGCGCCAACATCAGACCCAGCCGCCATTGCCCGGACGATTGATGCAACATGGATGGGGGTTCCTTTCAGGCAGCTAAATGGCGAAGGCCTATTGTCGTTGAATTCAGGCTCGATTCACAAGCAGGGTCTACACTTGAAGCAATCCTTTGGAGAATCTGCATGAAACTTCGCCAGCTGTTCTTATCTGCCACCTCTGCTGCCGTTTTAGCTTTGGCGCCGGGCTTGGGCCATGCCCAAACCTACGATGATGGCGGCTACGAGGACGAGGACCCCTCGTATTACGAAGACCAGGATGATGCGCAGGTAGCGTACGATGACCAAGAAGCGTATGCCTATGAAGAGGACTATGGCGACAACGATTATTACGTAGACGAACAGGGCTACCTGGACGATCAATACATGTACTTCGCCGACAGCAGTTATTACGTCGATATGTTTTATTACGACGAAGTCTACTATCTGTATGACGATGAATACTGGCAGGACGATTACGGCTACAGCAGCTATGCCGCCTATGAAGATTATTATGATGACGGCTATGCCGACGGTTATTCGGATGCATACGCACGGCATTCACGGCCGCGCATCAATATTTCCTTTTTGTTCGGAAATCCCTACTTCCTGAGCTATTACCCGTATTCAGGCTACTACGGCAACAGCTGCTGGGGCGGCTACAACTGCTACGGGTATTCGCCGTATTACCGCTGGAATTACTGGCCGTACTATGGCCATTACCATAAACCGCGTCACAACAAACCCCCGAAAAACCGCCCGGACCACGGCGATATCGGCCCGGTACGTCCGATTGTTGGCGGGCCACGCTTGCGCCAGAACAGCATCGAGCGTGATGGCCGATACAACCGACCGCGGGTAAATTCGGCACCGATTGATACCGGAACCCAGCCTTCGGCACCCGTGCAAGCGCAGACCCGCGCGCCCATTCCACAGCAGCGTGCGGTGTGGACACGCCGCCTTCCGGAAGTGCGAACCGATACCCCGGCTTGGCGCGAACGCGATACCGAGCGCGTGACATCGCGGCCCGACCGCAGTGAGCGCCCTGCCATGCGTACTCCACAACGGGAAAATTTCGTTATGGTCTCCGGCCCTGCTGCCAACGAGCAAGTGCCCCGCGAACGCCGCATAGAGCGCCGACTTGACATGCAACGCCCAGCGATAGTTCGCGCAGAACCTCAGCGGCAGGCCGCACCGGAATTTCGTTCGCGCACAAATGTTACCGAACGCGAGCGGGCGCCGGCGTTTGAAGCGAGACAACCGGCAACGCAGCGTCAACCTGCACGCGAGCGCCCCGTGGCTCCTGTCCGTGCTGAACGTACCGAAGGACGCAGGGCCAAAGCCAAAGACGACGTCTGATGGCTTCGGGAATCACCCCTAAACCAACGCGCCTTCGGGCGCGTTTGGTGTTTTGACCGAAATCGGCGAAAATAGCGCCCTATGAACCTTACCCAGACCTTTGATGTCATTGTGATTGGTGGCGGCCATGCCGGTACCGAGGCGGCGCTTGC
>JAHEBG010000222.1 GCA_024642445.1 Gammaproteobacteria bacterium
ATTTTTGCTGGTGCTGGGCCTTCTGGTAGGTATCGGCGGTCCGTACGTGTGGTATCTGGATAAGCAGGTACGCACCGAGTTCGCGCAATTGAACTGGCAAATCCCCACCAAGGTCTACGCGCGGCCCTTGGATTTGACACCAGGTCTGCGTTTGGACGGCAGTAGCTTTGAATTGGAATTGCAGGCCGGCGGCTACAAGAACGACGGCAGCGGAAAAAAAGCCGGCACCTATTCCCGCGACGGCGGTCGTTTTGTTCTGACCACACGTAAATTCTTCGATGCCGACGGTGTTGTTGCCTCAAACCATTTGGATGTTCTGCTGGTTTCCGGTCGCGTCAGTTCGGTGCGCGATGCACTGACACGCAAAAGCCTTAAGCATGCCAAAGTCGATCCGGTAAGAATTGCTACGTTATACGGAAATACCACGGAAGAGCGCCGACTGGTGAAGATTGAAAACCTGCCGCCGTTGTTGGTGCAGGGCTTGCAGACGGTGGAAGACCGCAATTTCCAGAACCACATAGGCATCGATCCTCTCGGTGTCCTGCGTGCGATTTATGTCAACATCCGTGAGGCGGGTTTCGAGCAGGGCGCTTCTACCCTGACCCAGCAATTGGTGCGAAGCCTGTTTCTGAGCAACACCAAGACCATCACCCGAAAAGTCAAAGAAGCCCTATATGCATTGATTATCGAAGCCCGCTTCGATAAAAAAACCATACTCGAGGCCTACCTCAACCAGGTCTATCTTGGCCAAGTCGGCGATCAATCCATTCATGGCATTGCCGCCGGTTCCGATTTCTGGTTCGGACGTGATGTTTCCCAGTTGCAGGAGCACGAAATCGCGTTGCTCATCGGTCTGGTGCAGGGGCCGCCGTACTGGAATCCACGAAAATATCCGGAGCGTGCTTTGCACCGCAGAGCCGTGGTGTTGAATGAATTTCTTGAAGCCGGGCTGTTGACCGTAGCGCAAGTGGAAAAAGCCAAGCGTCAGAGTCTGGGTGTAACTGACAAACCTATTCTGGTGCGTAACCGTGCGCCGGCATTCCTTGATATCGTGCGCCGGCAGATTGCCAAAGATTACGACAACGAAGCGCTCAGCGGTCAAGGTCTCACCATTCTCACTACCTTATCGCCGTCGGCGCAGACCTATCTTGAAAATGCGGTAACGGCAACGATGACGCAGGTGCAACGCAAGGACGGGCCCGAACTGCAGGCCGGCGCAATCGTCACCGATGCTAAAACCGGCCAAATCGTGGCAGCGGTCGGCAACCGTCAGACCGGCATGCCCGGGTTCAACCGTGCAGTTGATGCTAAGCGTCCGGTCGGCTCCTTGCTGAAGCCCTTCGTATACATGTTGGCGCTGGCTCGGCCGAGTGAATGGTCGTTGGCCCGTTGGATCAGCGACGAACCGATTGCGGTCAATACCGACGACGGTAAGGTGTGGGAGCCGAAAAATTCCGATAGAAAAAGCCATGGCACGGTAACCTTGAGCAGTGCGCTGGCCAATTCATACAATCAGGCCACGGTCCGTCTTGGCATGCAGGTGGGTGTAGAGCGTCTGTCCGATCTTACCCATGCGCTCACCGGAGAAACCGTAACGCCGCGTCCTTCGTTGCTGCTGGGTTCGGTCGATCTGTCGGTGTACACCATGACGCAGATGTACCAATTCCTCGCCTCTGGCGGTCGCGTTCAACCCTTGCAGACCGTACGTGCGGTGCTTGATCCGCAGGGCAAGGCGTTAAACAAGTATGAAAGTACTGCCGTGAAAGCCCAGGCCGGCGATGCCATGGCAGCACGCTTGATTACGGTGGCGATGCAGCAAACGGTCACCTCGGGTACCGCGCGAGCGCTGGTGTCCGAAGGTTTGGGTGATTTGCAATCGGCCGGTAAGACCGGTACCAGCAACGACGGCCGCGACAGTTGGTATGCCGGATTTACCGGCGATCATCTTGCGGTGGTGTGGTTGGGTAACGACCAAAACGAACGCACAGGTTTGTACGGCGCCACCGGCGCCATGCGCGTGTGGTCGCAGCTGTTCAAACGCTTGCCTAGCAATACATTACGCTTGTCTGGCGAAGGGTTGGAATGGGCCTATCTGGATGCCTCGCAATATGCCACCACCGATGCCGAATGTCCGGGCGCGCGCCGCTCGGTTTTTGTCGCGGGCTATTTGCCTGCCGAGTATGTACCGTGCGCAGCGCCGATGCCTGATGAAGGTGATTCCGGCTCTTGGCTGGACTGGTTTCAGGGTGTGAAAGATAAATTCAGTGGCAAAGAGGAAGACAGCGGCAGCAGCACGGATGCGCCGCAGCCGTGAAACGTGTCCGTATCCTGGCCCTATGCGTGGTACTGGCGGCATGCTCGCAGCCCCAGGAAACCACCGTGCCCGCGGAAACGCTGTCACCGGAACAAATGCTGGGTAAGATCCGCGCGCAATCCGACGTGGGCGACGAGGTGGTATTCCAAGCCATGCCCGATGAAGCGATTGTCGATTTGCGGCAGCGTGCGCAAACGGCCGAGCAGATCGGTGAATACGCCAAAGCAAGAGATCTGCTGGATGCAGCATTGGCCATCAACGGCAGCGACCCGGAAGTATTGCAATTGCGTGCAGAGTTGGCCATCCGCCAGAAAACATGGTCGGTGGCGGAGACCTTGGCACAGAAGTCTTTCGATTCCGGTGCCAAGCTGGGCAATCTATGCCGTCGGAACTGGTTAACCGTGCATTATGCGCAGTTGGCGCAGGGGCATGCGCTACCGGAACAGGCGCTGGCCCGACATCTGGCGGACTGTACCGTACTGCCACCGGCGCGGATGTAATGACCGAATTCGTGCAGCAGTGCGCCGAAGTGCTTTCGGCCAAAGGCGTGTTGGCCGAGAAACTGCCGGGCTTTGCGTACCGTCATAGCCAGCAGGTGCTCAGCAAGGAAATCGCCAGCGCCATGGAAGACCGTGACAGCTTGATTGCCGAAGCCGGTACCGGCACCGGAAAAACCTATGCCTATCTGGTACCGGCCTTGCTGTCGGGCAAACGTGTCATCATTTCCACTGGCACCAAAGCCCTGCAAGACCAGCTGTACCATCGGGATTTGCCACGCATCAAACAGGCGCTGGCAGCGCCGGTGCATACCGCCTTGTTGAAGGGGCGTGCCAATTACCTTTGCCTGTTCCGCATGGAGCAGGCCAAATCCGATACCTTTGCCACCCGAGATGCCACCTTGCATTTTCAGAAAGTGGTGCAGTGGGCGGGAAAAACCCAGCGCGGCGATTTGGCGGAACTGGCCAGCATTCCCGAAGACAGCCCGATATGGCCTCAGGTCAGCTCAACTGCCGATAATTGCCTGGGCAGTGAATGCCCGTACTGGAGCGA
>JAHEBG010000010.1 GCA_024642445.1 Gammaproteobacteria bacterium
ACCACGGTATACCAGGCAAGCCAATGCCAATAGCGCTGTGGGCGTGCCATCAGCGGCCAATGCGCCGATAGCGCGGCAACCCCTAGAATGCCATCAATGCGATGGCTGGCGCGGGTAGCACCGGGCATCCAGCCGCCCACGCTGTGGCCTACGATATACAGCGGCTGACCCGGGTGGCGTGTGTGCATGTAATCAATCACCGCCGGATAATCCTGTTCGGCCCATGCTGAAAACCCAATGTCACGGTAATCGTGGATATCTCCGGAAAACGATTGCCCGACGCCACGGTAATCGAAACACAGCACATCGAAGCCCTGTTCGGCCAGATACTGGCAAAACTTGATGTACACCGTTTGCGGCACGGCCGTGGCCGGCCCTACGATGACACTGCGGTTGCGGCGTACCGCGGCATGCGCCGGATAGTGGTGGGCTTGCAGCGCATCGTGCGCTGTTACCGGAAGTCGAATCGGCTCCATGGCTCAGTGCACGGATTGCGCCGGCGTATCGCGGGTGACTTTAAACCACATCGCATACAGTGCCGGCAGGAAGAACACGGTTAACAAGGTTGCCACAATCAGGCCGCCCATGATGGCGGTCGCCATGGGCCCGAAGAATACACTGCGTGACAGTGGAATCATGGCCAGAACAGCTGCCAGCGCGGTTAACACAATCGGGCGGAACCGGCGCACGGTGGCGTCCAGAATCGCCTCATACGGGGTATGGCCCTGATTGATGTCGTGATCGATCTGGTCGACCAGAATCACCGAGTTGCGCATGATCATACCCGACAAGGCAATGGTGCCGAGCATGGCAACGAATCCGAATGGCACGCGGAATATGAGCAGAAATGCAGTAACGCCAATAAGACCCAAGGGCGCGGTGAGCAACACCATGAACGCGCGGCGGAAGCTCTTCAGCTGCAGCATCAACAAAGTCATCACCACCAACAAGAACAAAGGCATGCCTGCGGCCACCGATTTTGAACCGCGACCGGAATCCTCAACGGTCCCGCCGGTTTCCAGCAAGTAGCCGCTCGGCAGGCTGGCGCGGATGCCGTCCAGTGTGGGAAGAATCTGGGCGGTTATGGTCGGCGGTGCACTTTCATCGGCAATATCGGCACGTACGGTGATGGTCGGCAATCGATTGCGATGCCAGATAATGCCGTCTTCCATGGCGAATTCAAGACGTGCAATCTGGCTTAGCGGAATACTGGCACCGGAATCCACCGGCACCGAGAGACTGCCCAGCATATCCAGATTGACGCGCTCGTTTTCAGGCCCGCGCAGCAGCATTTCTATCAACTCATTGCCTTCACGGTAAGTACTAACGTGCGTACCGGACAGCGAACCGCGCAAGAATGCGGCCAGATGCGTGGAGGTGATACCCAACGCTCGGGCGCGGTCTTGATCGATGTTCAAGCGCACCACTTTGCTCGGCTCATCCCAGTCCAGATTGACATTGGTGATATGCGGATTGGCACGGACTTTATCGGCCACCTGCCGTGCCAATTGTTTCACCTGGTCAACATGCTCGCCGGAAACACGGAACTGGATGGGATAGCCCACCGGCGGGCCGTTTTCAAGGCGTGCCACGCGCGACTGCACGTTCGGGAATCGGGTATGCATCAATTCGATCAGCCAGTGACGGATTTCCTCACGAGCCTTGATGTTGGGGGTGAGAATCACAAACTGGGCGAAATTGGTTTGTGGCAGCTTCTGATCCAATGGCAGATAGAAACGTGGCGAACCGGCACCGATGTGGCTGACATAGTTCACCAGATCTTTGCGCTTGGCCAGCTCGGCTTCTACCGCTTCGGCCACACGCTGGGTATCTTTCAACGAAGCACCCTCGGCCAGCTCTACGTCCACCATCAGTTCAAGGCGTGTCGATGACGGGAAGAACTGCTGCGGGATGAAGCGGAACAGCAATACCGAGACCACAAACGCCGCCACGGTCAGCAGTATCACTTTGCGACGATGGTCCACGCACCAGGCCACCGCCTTCTTCAAGTTTTGATAAAACGGCGTGCTGTACGGATCGTTGTGATGATTGCCGTCCGAAGCCAGCCATGCTTGGACCCGCGCAGGCAGCAACAACGCCAGACGCTGCTTCATGCGCGTCGCTTTTTTATCTGCAGCTGATTCGATGTGGTTGGCATCCGGCAGCAATCGGTAGCCCAGGTACGGAATGAACACCACGGCGGCTATCCAGCTCAGCAACAGCGCAATGGTGACCACCTGAAATATGGAGCGGGTGTATTCGCCGGTGGAGGATGCGGCCGTTGCAATCGGCAGGAAACCGGCTGCGGTGATCAGGGTTCCGGTCAGCATCGGGAAAGCCGTACTGGTGTAAGCGAACGATGCCGCAGAAAGCCTGTCAAAGCCCTGTTCCATCTTAATCGCCATCATTTCAACGGCAATGATGGCGTCATCCACCAACAAGCCCAGGGCCAGAATCAACGCGCCCAGAGAAATCTTATGCAGACCGATGTTGAAAAAATACATGGTGGCGAACGTCATTGCCAGCACCAACGGAATGGACAGTGCCACCACCAGACCGGGACGTTTCCCCAGCGAGAAGAAACTGACCAGCAAAACGATGAACACGGCTTCGCCCAGAACCTGCACGAATTCACGTACCGATGATTTCACTGCCGCCGGCTGATCGGAAACTTTCTCCAGAACAATGCCTGCCGGCAGCGTCGTTTGCAGTCGCTGGAACTCATCTTCCAACTGTTTGCCCAGCTCTATGATATCGCCGCCTTTACGCATGGAGACCGCTATGCCAATGCCGTCTTTGCCCATGAAGCGCATTTTCGGCGCGGCCGGATCGGCAAACCCGCGGGTCACCTCGGCGATATCACCCAAGCGGAAATTACGGCCGTCGGCACGAACCGGAAAATCACGGATTTCATCAATGGAGGTGAATGCACCGCTGACACGCAACTGTACGCGGTCGCTGGGGGTTTCGAAAAAACTGCTGTAGCTCACCGAATTCTGGGCATCAATGGCTTGCTGCACCTGATACATCGACAGACCCAAGGTGGCCAACTTGGTATTAGACAGCTCTATCCAGATTTTTTCATCCTGCAGCCCGATCAATTCCACCTTGGCCACATCCGGCACTCGGTGCAATGCCAGTTCAAGCCGCTCGGCATAGTTCTTCAATGTGGCGTAGTCAAAGCCTTGGCCGCTCAAAGCATAGATATTGCCGAAGGTATCGCCGAACTCGTCATTGAAAAACGGGCCTTGAACCCCTTCCGGCAAGGTATGCCGGATATCTCCGACTTTCTTTCGAACTTGATACCAGAGCTCAGGCAAATGATCGGAGGTCAGTGCATCCTTGGCCATGAACATCACCATGGATTCGCCAGGCTTGGAATAGGAACGGATGAATTCGTACTGTCCGGTTTCCAAGAGCTTTTTTTCGATGCGGTCGGTTACCTGATGGCTGACCTCATCGGCGGTGGCGCCGGGCCAAAACGTGCGCATCACCATGACCTTGAAGGTGAACGGCGGATCTTCGGATTGGCCGAGCTTCTGGTAACTGAATAAGCCGATCAGCGCCAAGACCAACATGGCGTAACGCACCAGCGTCCTGTTTTTGATGGCCCATGCCGATAGATTGACGCTCATGGACGGTTACTGCCTGAAAGCGTCGAAACCGGACGGTTATCGGCATCGACGCCTCGCACGCGTTCACCTTCGCGCAACAGATGCACGCCGGCCTGCACGATCCATTCATTGACCGAGACACCGCTGCTGATTTCGGCATTCTGCGCGCCGTAACGGGCCACGGTGACTGCACGTTTCTTCAAGCGTCCATCGCTAGCCACAAGCCATACCGCCGGTTGATTATTGATTTCGGTCAGCGCCGACAGTGGAATGTACATCAGCCCGGCCGTTTTGCCGCTCAGCAATACCCGGGCACTCTGCCCCAGCTGTGTAGTTACCGCTGCGTCATCGAATGCCACGCGCACGGCAAAGGTTCGGGTCAAGCTGTCGGCACTGCCGGCGATTTCCCGGACTTTGCCGGTAAAGCGTTGCGCACTGTCGGTCCATAACTCGATGGCGACCGGTTGCCCGATCTGAATTTTACCGATGTGTTGTTCACCAATACTGATAGCAACATCGCGCGCGCCGTCGGCGGCAAAGGTGAAAACCGGCTGTCCGGCATTGACCACCTGTCCGGACTCCACCATGCGTTGACTGATAACCCCTGGACCCGGTGCCCGAATTACCGCGTAGCCCGCCTGATTGGCATTGACCTTCGATTGCGCCATGGCTTGTTGGTAGCGCGACTGGGCCGCTTGCGCCTGGGCTTTTTTGCTGTCGTATAAGGATTGCGACACCAGCTTCTGCGCCACCAGATCGCTGTAGCGTTTCATCTCGGCGGAAGCCAGATCGCGGTCGGCACGCAAGGCGCTGACACTGGCCGCTGCCGCTTGGCTTTGCAGGGTCAGATCGGCATCATCCAAGCGCGCCAGAATTTGCCCGGCCACCACGCGGTCACCGGCATCCACGGTTCGGGTCAGCACTTTTCCCGCCACTCGAAAGGCCAGATTCACTTCTTGCCGCGCGCGCACGTCGCCGGCAAAAATCTGCGCATCGTCGCCATTGGCTACCGGCTGGGTCAGCAACACCAGACGCCCAGTATCGGGGGTCTCCGGTTGCGAACAAGCTGTAAGACCCGCGATAAATAAGGCGCCCAGCAGGACAGGAGGGAAAATAGAGGTGCGCATACGGGTGTCCGATTTAGTGTACTGAGCGGTATACTATCATTATATTGTACTAATGGGTACAATAATGTGATGTCAATGCGAAAACCCAATCCTCTTGGCCGTCCGAAGAACCTTGAAAAACGCCAATCCATACTGGAGGCGGCGGCCGAGCTGTTCCCGCTGAAAGGCTTTACCGGCGTCAGCATGATGGAAATCGCGGAGAAAGCGGGCGTTTCCAAACTTACCCTTTACAGCCACTTCAACGACAAAGAAGACCTGTTTACACAATCCGTGATTGATTGTTGCGAGCAGCAACTGCCGTCCAGCAGCTTTAAACTCGCACCCGGTCTGAGTTTGCAACAGACTTTGCGCGCTATTGGCAATGGCTTTCTGGATCTAGTGATGGACCCAAAAGCCATCAGCCTGCACCGGATGATGGTCAGCCAGAGTGGCGCCGACAATGCCCACGCCGAGATGTTTTTCAAAGCCGGCCCGGAGCGCATGCTGGCTGAAATGCAACACTTCCTGGAACATGCACGTCAAAACGGCTCATTGCACATCAACGACACCCGAATGGCGGCCGAGCACTTCTTCTGCCTGCTGAAAGGCCTCATCTACATGCGTGTATTGATGGGACTGGCCGAGCCGCCGGCAAAACCTGCACGTGAAGCCCATGTTCGGGAGGTGGTTGATATGTTCCTTCATGCCTATGCCGCCGAAAGTCAGCCCAAGTGATGACTTATGGCACGTTTTCAGGCCAACAAAGCGCGCCATAATCACTTACTGCATACAGGCAAAACCCTTACAATAGGGCCCTGCCGGAGAACAACACCATGACCATGAATATCGAACAAGCACGCCACGCCATGATTGAGCAGCAAATCCGTCCCTGGGATGTGGTGGACATGCAGGTATTGACCACCATGCAACAGGTGCCGCGTGAGCGCTTTGTGCCGGAGGCCTACCAGTCCTTGGCGTTTGCCGATACCCAATTGCCTCTAGCGCATGGCCAATACATGTTGAAGCCGGTTGTGGAAGCACGCCTGCTGCAAGCATTAGCTTTGAACGCCAATGATGAAGTTCTGGAAATAGGTACCGGTTCAGGCTATATCACTGCCTGCTTGGCCAGTATGGCGCGCTCGGTGACCAGCATCGATTTATACGAAGACTTCATTGCTAGCACCAAAACCCATTTGAATGCGCTTGATTTGAACAATGTACGACTGCTGCAGGCCGATGCGTTGCATTTCGAGCCGAATCAGCAGTTCGATGCCATTGCCGTCACCGCAGCCGTGAGTTCGGTGCCTGCCAACTTCCTTGAATGGCTCCGCCCCGGCGGCCGCCTGTTCATTGTTGAAGGCAATGCACCGGCACAAGAAGCTTTGTGCATTACCCGTACTGCCGCAGGTTTTGAACGAAATAGCCTGTTCGAAACCGATGTTCCGTATTTGTTGGGCGCCGAGCCCGTTGACCACTTTACCCTTTGAGAAAGGATTTGCGCATGCGCTTGAAAGCCCCCACCCTTGCTACGGCCATTGCCCTTGCACTCACCGGCTCGCCGGCCTTTGCTGCCGACCTACTGCAGGCCTATACACAGGCGCGCCAAAGCGACCCAACACTGGCCATTAGCGAATCGCAAAATGCGATTCAGCAAGAAGGCGTGGTGCAATCCCGTGCCAATCTGCTGCCGCAATTGAACGGTTCCATTGGTCTGAGCCGCTCCGAAAGTGAAGGCACGCTGGCCAACAACACTACATTTAGCAGCACCAGCACGTCGCGCAGGAACAACCTCAACTTGAACCAAAGCCTGTTCAACTGGGGCAATTACAACCGGCTTTCCGGCAGCAAAGCCCGCGCCGAGCAATCCGATGCCGAACTGGAATCAGCCAACAACGCCTTGGTCACGCGCGTAGCGGAAGCGTACTTCAATGTATTGACCGCTATCGATGCTTTGGCTGCTTCGCGTGCAGAAGAACGCGCGGTGAAGCGCCAATTGGATCAAGCCGAAAAACGCCTGGAAGTGGGTCTTGCCCCGATTACTGACGTGCATGAAGCCAAAGCCCGTTACGACAGTTCGCGCGCCAATACTATTTTGGCAGGCAATGCTCTTTACGATGCACGCGAAGCGCTGTCAGAAATTACCGGACAACCCGCACTCGATCTGCGCGGGCTTCCCGACAGCTATCAGCCGAAAAATGACACGGTTCGCTCCACTGAAGAGTGGGTTCAGCAGGCCTTAGATAGCAACCCCACCGTTAAAGCCCGTAGCTTGGCTTTAGAGGCCGCTGAAGACGATATCGCTTCTGCAAAAGCCGCACATTTGCCGACACTGGACGGCTCCATCAGCTATGGCGACAGCAGTTTGCTGAGTGGTGCCGCTGGCCCGTTTTCCACTACCGATTCAAACTCCACTACCTACGGCCTGACCTTGAACATTCCATTGTTCGCCGGCTTTGCCACACAATCACGGGTTAAGCAGGCTATCGCCAACCGTGATATCGCCCGTGAGCAACTGGAACAAAGCAAACGCTCGGTCATCCGCCAGGTACGCAACGCCGACCGCACGCTGGTGGCCGGTTTAGCCGAAGTGGAAGCTCGCCGCTTGGCAGTGGTTTCCGCGCAATCGGCACTTGAGGCCGGCGAAGTCGGCTTGGAAGTGGGAACTCGCACTATTGTTGACGTGCTTCTGGCGCAACAGCAGCTGTTCAATGCCTCCCGCGAATATTCGCGCGCACGTCACAACTATCTGGTGAATACCCTGCGCTTGAAGCAAGCGGCGGGCAATCTGGCGATTTCCGATCTGGAAGCCATCAACGGCCTGCTCAGCCAGAATGCGGAAGCGAAAATCCAATAAAATTCCGGTACTTCGCATTACCCAAGGCGCTGAGCAATCAGCGCCTTTGTTTTTTCCAGCGCGCCATAATTGCGTTCTACACAAACACGTGCCGCGTGCGACATCGCCGTACGCCGATCTGCATCATCGAGCACCTGCAGAAGGGCTTGTTGCAACGCTTCGGCATTTTCAACCTGCTGCAGCGCTCCCACAGTTTGCAAGGCCTGCACACTGTCTGAAAAATTGGCGGTATATGGGCCAACCAACACCGGTATGCCTGCCATCGCCGGCTCCCAGACATTGTGTCCGCCTACCGGCTGCAAACTGCCACCCACAAAAACTGCATCGATGCCGGGCATAAAATGCACCATTTCACCCAAAGTATCCAACACGAAAACCTGGGTGTCGGCATCCGGCTCAGCATGCACACTGCGCTGGCTGTAGCGCAACTGCGCCCCTGAAACCGCCGACAGTACCGCAGAGAACCGCTCAGGATGCCGTGGCGCCCAAAGCAACAATGCATTCGGCCAACGCCTCAGCACAGCCCTATGCATATCCAGAACAGCCGTTTCCTCCATGGTATGGGTGCTGGCAGCCATCCACACCGGCGATTGCGGCCATTGCTTGCGACGATGTACATCGTGTTCGAATTGAATGCCATCTCTGGGAATGTCCCACTTTAAATTGCCACTCACCGAAAGCCTTGCTGGATTGGCTCCAGCCGTACGGTAGCGTTCGGCGTCGGCAGCACTTTGGCAGGCAATGTGCTGCGGCAAAGCCAATGCGCACCGGAAAATCCGAAAACGAAGGTAGCGTTTTAGCGAGCGCTCGTTCATCCGGGCATTGATGATCAAGAGCGGAATGCTTTGTTGCTGTATGGCCAAAAACATATTGGGCCAGATTTCAGTCTCGACAATGAGTGCAATGCGTGGCTGGAAGTGGCGAATAAATCGTTGCACCATAAATCTGATGTCAAACGGTAAGTAACAGACCGTGCAGTTTTCTAAAGGCAATGCCTGCGCGGCTTGACGGCCGGCCGGGGT
Organism: Gammaproteobacteria bacterium; assembly: GCA_024642445.1. GTDB lineage: Bacteria > Pseudomonadota > Gammaproteobacteria > Xanthomonadales > Xanthomonadaceae > Arenimonas. The sequence continues at coordinate 8,597 of JAHEBG010000010.1, forward strand.
CTGACAACTGATCAACAACGGTACCGAAGGATAGCTTTGCTGCAATTCACCTAACAAAGTTGCCGCTGCCTGAACTTCGCCCAAGGACGCCGCATGCAGCCAAATCGGTTGCTTTACGTTACCGGTATAATTGCCGAAGCGCTCGGCCAAATACCGTCGATACGCCGGTTGCGCCAAGCTCCGGTATAGCAAGTGCAGACAGAGCAAAGGCAATGCCAATAACCACACTGCGGCATATAACCCGCGGCTGAGGATGGGATAAGATAGAGATGTCATCGCCATAAGAATACCCCAGCCTTGGACACAACGCTTGCCTACTGAACTTGCACGCCCGCCGTTTTTCAAACACCTGCCCACATGGACAGGTATGGCTATTGGCGCTCTGATTGCGCGCTTGCCATGGGCAAGTTACCGGCCCATGGCATGGCTGCTGGCCCGGCTCATGCGGCTATTAATGCGCCGACGCGCTCATATTGCCCGCACCAATATCCGGCTGTGCTTCCCGGATTTCTCGCCCGAAGAACAGGCCAAATTGTACCGTGCCAGCTTCGATGCCCTTGCGTTCTCATCGTTTGAGTTCTGCCGTAGCTGGTGGGGCCGATTGCGCAATGGCGACGCCGAAACCCCGATAGAAGGCTTGGAGAATCTGCAAAGGGCTGCAGATAAGGGCAACGGTGTGTTGTTGCTCTCGGCCCATCTGATGACGCTGGAATACTGCATCAAGATTCTGGGGCAGAGCATTAAAGTAGCCGGAATGTACCGCCCCTTCGACAATTCGGTTTTGGAATGGAGCGTATTGGACAGCCGCAGCAACTATACCCAACACATGTTTGCGCGTGATGCACTGCGCGGCGTACTTCGGCATCTTAAGTCGGGCGGGATTGTCTGGATGGCGCCGGACCAGGAAACTCGGCGCGGCGACAGCGTATTCGTGCCGTTTTTCAAGCAAGCAGCTTGGAGCCTTACCTCAACGCACCAGTTGGCCAAACTCAGTGGCGCGGCGGTGGTGCCATTTTTCCATCAACGCCTTGCCAACGGCAATTACCGCTTATGCATAGAGCCTGAACTGGAAAACTTTCCCGGCCCATCGGTAACCGACGATACCGCACGCGTGATGGCGGTGTTCGAATCTTTCATCCGGCGTTGCCCGGAGCAATATCTGTGGTTGCACGCCCGATTCAAGCGTCAACCCAACGGCGTTGACCCCTACCGAATCATTCAATAAGACGATACAGCGCACCGCAGTACGGGCATTTGGCCGATCCGTTGGCCTCAATCGGCAACACCACTTTAGGGTGCTGATTCCAGACAGCCATGTCGGGACTGGGGCAGGTCAACGGCAGTTGCGCACGGGACACGTCGATGACGGTATCTTTCGGGGTGTTGGCGGCATTGGCGGTCATAGCAGCTCCTGTAAGTAAGCTTATTTTACCCGTGCTTGGCAGAAAAAACAGCAAAACAATGCCCGCCGTAGCGGGCACTGCCTGTATCCTTGCCGGAACGCGCTCAGCTTTTCGGCACTGTAGCTTCCAAGGTAATGGATAGCGTCACTTCATCGCTGACCAAAGGCACATAACCGCCGATGCCGAACGTTGATCGCTTGATTGTCGCGGTAGCATCAAAACCGGCTGCGGGTACTTTTTTGAACGGGTGCTCGCCGATGCGGTTGATTTTCACAGTAAAAGTCACCGGCTGGGTAACGCCATGAATGGTCAACTCGCCACTGACATGCAGCTCCTTGTCATTCACCACATGCACGGATTTGCTGTTGAAGCGCGCCGTTGGATATTTGGCGACATCAAAAAAGTCCGCGGATTGCAAATGTGCATCCAACTTGTCGACGCCGGTACTGATGGACGCGATGGGGATCTCAATGGCAATCCGGGATTTCGCAAGATTGGCGGTATCCAAATCGAATTCGCCCTGCACCTGGTCGAAGCGACCGGTGATATTGGAAAAGCCGAAGTGACTGTAGGTAAAACGCACTTGCGTGTGGGTGCCGTCAATGTTGTATTTTTCGGCCTGCGCCGACCCTGCGAACAGCAGACCCAGAACCACGAGTGATGAGTAGATGTATTTCATGCGAACGTATCCTAAAATGGTTAGAGAATTTTGCAGGCGTCGTCGAAAGCCAGACGCGGGGATCGGGGAAACAGTTTTTCAGCGTCGCCATATCCCAAGTTAATCAGGAAATCCGACTTAACTGCAGTACCGTCAAAGAAAGCAGCATCAACAGCAGCGTTATCGAATCCGGACATCGGACCGCAATCCAAACCCAGCGCACGGGCTGCCATAATCAAATAGGCACCCTGCAACACCGTATTGCGGTTGGCGGTACTGGCAATCTTTTCCGGATTACCGGCAAACCAGCTTCGGGCATCGGCGTGCGGAAACAGAAAGGGCAGTTTTTCGTAAAATTCAAAATCTGCAGCTACAATGACAGTTACCGGCGCCGACAGGGTTTTTTCAAGGTTACCGGCATCCAGCGCAGACGCCAGCTTGGCCTTGGCTTCGGGGGATTTCACAAATACAAAACGCGCTGGCGAGCAGTTGGCGCTGGTGGGTGCCCATTGGGTCTGGTCATAAATCGCCTGCAGCAGTGCATCCGAAACCGGCTCATCTTTCCAGAAATTGTGGGTTCGGGCATTACCGAACAACTGATTCAGTGCTTCGGTGCTCAACGGCTGTGTCATGAAAAACTCCTGATAAAAGAAATAAGATAAAGCAGGCAGCGTGATTTCCGCGTCATTGCCCATTAAGGACATGGTAAGCGAGCGCATAGGCCAGTCACAGCGCAAGGCAAGAAATCATTGTTCCATTTTTGGCATTATTGCAGCCCGAAGTCGAAACCATTGGCCCGTAATGTTTCGGTAACCGATTCGGCGATGGCTGTTAATTCAGGGTTGTTGGACAACACTCTGGATTGACAGGCCAGGTGGCAAAGCAGGCCCTGTTTCTGCAGATATTCAACCGCGCGCAACAGGCACTGCGCATCCGCTGCTGCAATCAAGCCATTCGCCTCCAACGCATGCAATGCCTCAGGCGTTTCCCGGAGGTCGGCCAGCCCCGGATGATCAGCAGCATGGCCCAGCACCATCGCCTGCAAAAAGAATTCGATATCGGTCAAACCACCGCGGCCGTGCTTTAAATCGAAACGGCCTTCGCCACTGCGATCAAGCTCGGCACGCATGCGCTTACGCATGGCAATGACCTCGGCAAACAACTCTGCCTTATCCCTTGCTGTACAAATCAATCCGCGCCTTAGTGCTTCAAAATCTGCGCACAGCGCCGAATCGCCGGCAATCGCACGTGCGCGGACCAATGCCTGCGTTTCCCAGACCCATGCCCGCTCCTGCTGGTAGCGGCTGAAACTGTCCAGACTGCTCACCATCAAACCCTTGGCACCGTCCGGCCGCAATCGGATGTCGGCTTCATACAGACTGCCGGATGGCGTGCTGAGATTCAAAAGCGCGATGATTTTCTGGGCCTGTCGCTGGAAGAAACGCGCGGCCTCCAGCGGCCGCTCGCCGTTGCTGCTGTCGCACTCGGCCACACGGTTGAGAAAGACCAAATCCAGATCGGAGTTGAATGCCAGGGCACGAGCGCTCAGACTTCCGTAACCGATGACAGCGAATTCCGCCCCGTCAATAGACCCGTGCTGCCGTTGCAGTTCCTGCTGCGCCAAACGGTTGCAGTGCCCAACTACCGTCTCCGCCAGACGTGTCAACCACCGGCTCGCATCGACAGCAGTCAGTGATTGAAATATGACGTGGTGGGCGACCTTAAACGATTGACTGATTTTGAATTCGTTGAGCTCCAATAACTGCGCCTCAACGTCATCGGCATGCATGGCCAAAACGGAAGCCAACTGCAATGATAGCGAGCTGTCATCATTGGGCTGTTCGATGAAGCGCGCGTCCAACAGCTCATCCAGAAGCAAGGGATGATTGATGAGCTGCTGCGCCATCCACAGGCTGGAATCGAAAACATCCACCACCCGTTTCAACGAGCTCGGCTGCTC
>JAHEBG010000223.1 GCA_024642445.1 Gammaproteobacteria bacterium
CCAACGCAGACAGCTTTTCTGCCAACGCAATCTTGTCGCCCAACATGCGGTGATCGGCCTTGCTGGCACCGGTTTCCCGATTACGCAGGGCATGATAGGCGCCGGTTTCGTTATCAAAGATGATGGCCAGGGCATCACGCTCCGGCCGATACAACTGCCAATCGTAGGCTGTGTACGGATTGATGCACCAGGCATTGGCCCAATACCCGATACGTTCTGCCTGCGCTTCGAGGGAAATACCGAAGCGTGATGCCACTTCTTCGCCATAGAAAGCGACGGCCGCAGCGGTTTGCCGTTTGGCGGCCCATAGACGCCAATGCAACCAGCGCACTAGCTCCAAGGGCAACCAAAATATACCCGGAAGTTTATAGCGTGAATGCCACCATAAATGCCGATGCAGCTGAATTGCCTGCGATTGCCCGGGCAAAAAATAGCGCCAGCTGAATGGCTGGCCCGGGCGAAGATGCCAGATATCCCAATACCAGAGCTGAAGTAATGCCCGCTTCAGCTTATGCCAGCGTGGGCCAGGGTTCATTGCAACACCCGCTTCAAGGCGGCAAACAGGCGGCGCAGATAACGCCCTACTCTGCCGCCGTGCTGCCCGTAGCGTGCCTGTATTGAAGGCGAATCAAGAAACACGGTGTGCTGTAACCAGCGAAAGCGCCCCGACCAATGCGGCGCACTGGCTAAAAATTCCCGCCATTGATAACGCCGCCAATGGCTAAAGGTGCGCAACTGATGGACTTCAGTACCCGATTGCCGATGCAAGGCCTGCAACAGCGTTTCGGGCAAGGGCGAACCGAAGTACTGCTGTGCGGTGGCCAGTGCTTCAGCCATCAGCGCACTCAGCTGTTTTTCGGCCGAAAGTGTGAGCACCTGCTGCCATTGCTGCTCGGTGAAACTCTGAGCCAAGGCATGCATATCCCACAACCAACGCAAAGCATTGGCGGCCTGAAGCCCCTGAATACCGCGCTGCGACAAGCCGATTGCACGATGGCCGCAGGCATTGAATAGGGCATGCACCGGGCCAAGGCCAAACACGCCGGGCTGGCCCGGCAGCAGCTGGGCTTCAGCCTGCAGTTCGTGGTAACTGAACAGTTGTTGCAATTGCATGGAATTGAACAAGCGCCAGTGCGCATCCACACTGTACTGGCCGTAGGGGCCGCCGGCTTTTTCGAACGCGCTTTCAATGGCCATGGCATTGCCCTGCACCGGCGCGTAGCCCAATTCAGATAGCACACTCTGCAATACAGCCAGATGCTGTTTGCCGGGCAACAAAATATCCAGATCGGTGATCACCCGCAGCGTGGCTTGTGGATACAACCAATGCGCCAGTGCCCCGCCTTTCAATACCAGAAAAGGAAAATTGGCTTCGGTGAGTGCGCGGAACACTTTGGCCTGCTCGGCCAGCATAGCCAACTGCTCCAGGGTATCGGTGTGTGCTGATTGCGTGAGCTCATGCAAGAATTCATGGCCAATGCTTGCCCGCTGCGGGTGGCTTTGCAAACGGTATTCCGCCAACAGCAATACGCCCTCAGAACGGGCAGTCTCAATCAATTCTTCCGTATGCTTTGCTTCTAACTGCGGCAACGCACCGTGACGCAGTACCGCTATCAACCATTGCTGAGGCCCGGTTAGGCTGGCTGTGGCAGGCGCTTTTTCAGGCACTGATTTTCTCACGCAACCACTGCATATAGCGCTGTGAACGCTCGGCCGTTTCGGTGACCCAGAACCAGAGAAACATCACAAATAAATAGGCCATCATCATCAGGGGTTCCGGTACATCAATCAGCATGCATACGGCACCGAACAAACCGCTGGCGCAGGCCAGTACGCTCATGACTATAACAATCTGATTGACACTAAAGCCGGCATCCAGCATCAGATGGTGGCCGTGATCACGCCCGGCCGCAAACGGCGACAGGCCACGGCGCAGGCGGTGCACAATCAGCACCAGACAATCAACAATGGGCGGTGCCAACAGAAACGGCCCCAACACCGGGCTCACCGGATGCCCGGGATTCTGGGTAAGCCGGAAGATGACGAAGGCCATGGTGAAGCCCAGCAAACCACTGCCGGCATCGCCTAAAAAGACTTTGGCTTTGGGCTGCCACGGAAAGCGGAAATTGAACAGCAGAAAACCTGCCAACGCACCCAGCAGCCAAAATAAACCTAAGGCCACATCATAGGCGCCGGAATACAGTGCCGCGCAGACCAGCATGGCGGTTACCGCCAAACAGACACCGGCCACCAAGCCGTCGATGCCGTCGAACATGTTCAGGGCATTGATTAACCCTACGGTAATGAATACCGTGAACGGAACACTAAGAATTCCTAATTCGATATCGCCAAAGCCGAACAAAGGGCCCACGTGCTCGGCACGGATACCGGCGCCGTAAATCAAAATCAGTGCCGAGACAATCTGCGCCAGAATCCGCAGCTTCCAATCGATATGCCAGCGGTCATCCAGCGCGCCCACCAGCACCAACAGTGTTGCGCCTGCAGTGAAACCCAAGTATTCACGGGTAGGCCCGAATATGACCAAGGCCGGCAAGATAATGCCTAAAAATACCCCAATGCCGCCCACGGCGGGGGTGGGCTGCTCGTGCTGTTTACGGGCATCGGGCTCATCAAGCCAGCCATAGCGCCGTGACAACGGCGCCAGCACGGCAATAACCGCAACGCAGATCAGCGCTGAAGCAATGAAATTGATTACGGCATCCAACATAAGCTCTCCTGTTGGCACCATTTTATACATTCCAAACGGTATGCACCGAATTATTGTTGCGCAGCTGGCGAATCGGCGGCTGAATGATGGCCTTGATACAGAGCCAGATGGCGTTCCACCACGGCCTCAATGCCGAACAAGCGCTCTGCCCGCTCACGCCCGGCACGGCCATAACGCTGACGCAAATCAGGATCATCCATCAGTTCAGCCAAGGCCCGCACCAAAGCCGGTACATCGGCCACCGGCACCAAGCTGCCGGTTACGCCGGGTTCAATGGCTTCACGGCAGCCCACGGCATCGGTGGTGACCACCGGCTTGCCGGCCGCCGCTGCTTCCAACAACACTTTCGGCATGCCTTCACGGTGCGAAGGCAAGCAAACCACCGCCGCTTTGGCCATGACCATTGCCATATTGTCTTGATGCCCCCACCATTCCACCGCGCCTTGCTGTACCCAGGCATTCACCTGTTGCGAAGCAATGGCTGCAGGGTTGGCGCCGCTGGCCTCGCCTGCCAACACAAAGCGCCAATGCGGGTAGGTTAATTTCAGCTGCGTGGCGGATTGCACAAATTCCGGCACGCCTTTATCGGTAAGCATGCGTGCGGGCAACACCACGATATTTTCCG
>JAHEBG010000224.1 GCA_024642445.1 Gammaproteobacteria bacterium
GGCGTGTTCGGCATAGCGGCGCTGCAGATCGGTGGTGATGCCGGCATAGTAGCTTTGGCGGCCATTACGGTTTTGGCATTCCAGCAAATACAGGTACCAGCATTCGGCCATGGCTAGCGCAGGGTAATGGCGCAGTTCATGGCCACGGTAATGCGTTCGCCTTCGCCGAAAAACGGCATCACTTGATGCTGCACCCAGGAAGGAAACAGCACCAGCTGTCCGGGCTTCAGGGCTATGGCGTAGTTGCCGTTCTGGAACGGAAATTTCTGGAAAGAGTTGCCGGCGTCCAGATACATCTGCGCCATCGGGTTGATGAAACTGAGTTTGCCGGAATCGGGCTGGTCGGCGTCGTTTTCGCCGGAGCTGACGCAATACACGCCCGACCACGACGCCATCGGGTGGTTATGCACGCCGAAAAAACCGCCGCGTCGGGTAATGTGGAACCAGGCATCGGTTGCGATATGCAGGCGGGATGCTTTGGCGTTATCGTAGCCGTTGATTTCAGCCACCACCCCCAGCAATCGCGAAAGACAGAATTCCTTCAGCTGAGCAACACAGGCTTCCGGCCAGTTGAACAGGTCGAAGTGGCTTTCGAACAGCTCTTTGTTGCGGGGCGTATACGGTTGCGGATTGGCGAAGCGCGAGCCCATCGCTTCACGTCGAATGAACAAATCGCGCAGCGCCTGATTTACACTGGCACAGTCCTCGAGCTGATCGAACGCGAACGGAACGCTGAATATTGGATTGATCTGGGCCATGTGCTCACCGGAGTCGTTATGCCATTGTGCCAAAAAAACCTAGTCCTGCGTATTGTCTTGCTGGCGTTGCCGTTGTCAGCCGGCGCCGTTGATCGCATTGGCGGCCAGCCACACGCCACCCGTTCCGAGGTGCTGGCGCCGCATGCCATGGCTGCCACCTCGCATCCTCTGGCCACGCAAGTGGCCTTGGATGTGATGAAGCAGGGCGGTACTGCCGTAGACGCAGCCATTGCCGCCAATGCCGCTCTGGGTTTGATGGAGCCTACCGGCAATGGGGTCGGCGGTGATTTGTTCGCTATCGTTTGGGACCCGAAAACGCAAAAGCTTTACGGCTACAACGGCTCCGGCCGGTCCCCCGGAAAACTGACCCTGAAGTGGTTCCAACGCAACGGCTATACCGAAGTGCCGTCCTACGGGCCATTGCCGGTTACCGTTCCGGGCACCGTGCAGGCCTGGTTCGATCTGCATGCCAAGTTTGGCGCCTTGCCAATGAAAACCAATTTGGCGCCGGCTATCCGCTATGCCCGCGAAGGCCATCCGGTGGCGGAAACCATTGCCTATTACTGGAATCTCTCGGTGCCGCGTTTGGGCAAATATCCGGGCTTCAATGAACAATCTACAATCAATGGCCAGGCGCCACGCAAGGGTCAGTTGTGGAAGAATCCGAATTTGGCCAACACCTTGCAAGCCATAGCCGACGGCGGCGCCGATGCGTTCTATCGCGGCCCTGTGGCCAAGACCATTGCCGATTATGTGCAGGCGCAGGGCGGTTTTCTTTCGGTTGAAGACATGGCCCGGCATCGCGGCGAATGGGTACAGCCGATTTCCACCAATTACCGTGGTGTTGATGTATGGGAGCTGCCGCCCAACGGCCAAGGTCTGGCGGCACTGCAAATGCTCAATATTCTGGAACGTACCGATTTTTCCAAGATTGCTTTTGGATCGCCCGCACATTTGCATGCCGTGGTAGAGGCCAAAAAGCTGGCCTTCGCCGACCGTGCGGCTCTGTATGCCGATCCGGATTTTGCCAAAACGCCGGTAACTCGCCTGCTGTCGAAAGAGTATGCGGCCGAACGCGCCAAGCGCATTGATCCGAACAAAGCGATGAAAGCGGTGGATGCCGGCGCTGCCTTGAATCAGGGCGATACCATCTATATGACCACGGCCGATGCCAGCGGCATGATGGTCAGTTTGATCCAATCGAACTACCGCGGCATGGGTTCGGGCATGGCGCCGCCGGGGCTGGGCTTCATCCTGCAAGACCGCGGCGAGCAATTCGTGCTTAAGCCCGGTCATGCCAATAGCTTTGCGCCGAACAAGCGGCCGTTTCACACCATCATTCCGGCCTTCATCACCAAAGACGGCAAGCCGTGGGTGAGCTTCGGTTTGATGGGGGGTGCCATGCAGCCACAAGGGCATGTGCAGATTGTGATGAACATGATCGATTTCGGCATGAATCTGCAAGAAGCGGGGGATGCGCCACGCTGGCACCACGACGGTTCCACCGAGCCGGCCGGCCAGAACACCGCAATGTCTGATGGTGGCGTGCTCAATCTGGAATCGCAGTACCCGTATGCCACGGTGCAGGCGTTGATGCGTAAAGGCCATAAAATCGAATTCGCCGACGGCCCGTACGGTGGCTATCAGGCCATTGCCCGTGACGCGGAGACCGGTGTGTACACCGGCGCCAGTGAAAGCCGCAAAGACGGCCAGGCTGCCGGCTACTGAGCTTGCCATGATCAACAACGATTTAAATCTGAACCTTTACCGGCAAACCCTGGTGCGTAATACCCGCGTCCAGATTCCGGATTTTTTGCAGCCGGAAGCCGCTGAGGCACTGTTCCAATGCCTGCAAAACGAAATCCCTTGGGCTTTGGCCGAACGCTCGGATGGCATGTCCCATACTTTGGATGCCGCGCGTTATGCCGCCATGGATGCCGCCGAGCAGCAGGCTTTGCTGCACAAAGCCTATGCGCGTGCAGCCAGTGAATTCCAGTTTTCCTACGACAGCTACATGATATTGCGGGCCGTGAAAGAAGGCTGGACGCCGAACCTGCTGCATGCGGTTTTGGAATTCCTCAATGAGCCGGAGTTTCTGCAATTTGCGCGCCGTATCAGCGGCGAACCCGGCATCCGTGCGGTGAGTGCACAGGCCACGCGCTACCGCCCCGGGCAATTTCTAACCCGACATCAGGATGAAGAGGTGAAGGAAGGCAGGGTCTGCGCCTATGTCATCAATCTCAGCAAAGACTGGCAGGCCGATTGGGGCGGGCTGCTGCAGTTCCAGGGCGACGCCGACACCGTGCTGGATACCTTCGTTCCGCTGTGGAACAGCTTGTCCTTGTTCCGCGTACCGCAATCGCATGCGGTAACGTTAGTAGCGCCTTGGGCGCCCGCGCCACGTTTAGCGATTACCGGCTGGTTTATGGCTTGAGCGGATCAGAGTAAGGCCAGATGCGCGAAAGTGCGTCTATGCTCAAATACCTAACGCCGGTGCCCGAGGCCGATTCCAGTCGAAACGTGCTGTACGCTTCAACCGGAAAAACTTGCACGGTCATGCTGTAACGGCCCCGATTCAGCAGTACCTCAACGGA
>JAHEBG010000225.1 GCA_024642445.1 Gammaproteobacteria bacterium
CCGTACCATGGCAATTCGTGTTCAACCGCCAAGTTGGCTTTCCAAACAGATGGCTGACCCAAATCCGGATCGATGAAGTCGACCGACTGACGGCCCGGGGTGTTCGGGGCAAATGCCGACAACTGGTTGTCAGGATCTGGCACAAAAGTTACGCCAGCGCCGTTACTGAAGAAGTAATCGCTGTAGGCAATACCGTTGTTCGAGTACGGGTTAGACAGCCATACCGAAGCGGCCGCACCGCGGAACAGACCCATACCGCCACGCAGCTGGGTTGGACGCTCGGAATCGAAGGTGTAGTTGAAGCCCACGCGTGGCTGGAACAAGGACTCACCGTCGATGGTGGTGTCGTTGCGGTAACCGAAGGTGTTCGAAGCAGCAGCATTATAAACCGGAGACTTATCCACATACGGCGTGTCATAACGGAAGCCGTAGCTGAAGGTAAGGTTTGAATTTACCGCCCAGGTATCTTGCGCGAAGAAGCCGATGTTTTTCAGACCCCAAATGGCGGCCATGTTATCAAGATCATCGCCAGCAGGACGGAAGTACTGATAACGGTTAGGAACGCCCAACTGATATGCGGCAATGTTCGAGAAGCGGTAGACACCGTTGGTACGGCGACCAAACAGGTTGTAGATGTCGTTGTTTTCGTAATCGGTACCGAACTTGAGCACGTGATCGCCGGTATAGTACGTACCTGCGAAGAAGCCGTTCCAGGTTTCGGTTTTCAGCACGTTGGCATGGGTATTTTCTTCGGTACCCAGAAATACGCTGTTGTTACCTACCTGGATCTGGATGGACGGCAGGTCAGCCAATGGGTTACGCACGGCCGAATAATCGCGGAACGAGACCTTGGCTTCGGTCGAGAAGTTATCGGACCAATCGCTGAACAACTGCGCGGTGTAGGATTCCAGATTGAAATCACGCACGTAGTGGTACGAGTTCAAAGCCAAGCTTGAGTTGCCGAAACCCTGCAGGAACGGGGTGCTTTGCTCGGATTTGGTGTAGCGGAAATCGGCACGATGGTTTTCGTTGATGTTCCAGTCCAACTTGACGCCGTATTCTTCGGTGTCGGTATCCAGAGAAGGCAATGTCAAATCGCCCGGGTCAAAACCCCAGTTGGTTTTTGAAATGGCAATAATAGTATCAATATCAAGTTGGGTAATTCCAACAATGTTGGAAGCGCCGGAACCGATAGGGCCATAGCCGGAGTTGCCGGTGAACAGGTTTTTACCTTTGTACTTTTCGTAGTTGACGAAGAAGAACAGTGTGTCTTTTACAATCGGACCGCCCAGGGTCAAGCCCAGCGTGGTTTCCGAATCAAACAGAATCGGACGGATGTTATTGGAATTTTTACCGGACCAGTCGTTGTCGCGGTAGGTGCCATAGACCGAGCCGTGGAATTCGTTGGTACCGGATTTGGTCACCGCGGTGATCACGCCGCCGGTGCCGCCGGTAACAGTTACGTCGTAGTTGGCCACGTCGATCTTGATTTCCTGGATGGTGTCGAGCGAAATCGGCTGACGTGGGGTCGGCAAGCTGTTCGATTCCAGACCGAAGGTATCGCTGATGCTGATGCCGTCAACGCGCACGGCGTTGAAACGCGGGTTCTGGCCACCCACCGAGATTTCGTTACGGGCTTTGTCGGTCTGCGCTACGCGCGGATCCAAACGGGCGAAATCCTGGATATTGCGGTTGATCGAGGCGAACGAATCGATTTGTTCGCGGCTGATGTTGGTGCCTGCGCCCATTTTGTCGGCGCTGAACACTTCCGAACCCATCTGGACACCGGTAACGGTGACTTTATCCAGCATTTTTTCGCCGCCCAGGGCAGCATCTACGGATTTGGTTTCAGCCAATTGCACATATACGTTTTCACGGGTTTCAGTTACACCGTCTTTGGTAATGGTGATGGTGTATGGGCCACCCACACGCAGACCGCGCGAGGAATAGCGGCCGGTGGAATCGGTGATGGCATTGCTGACCGAACCGGATTCAATGTGTTTAATGGTGACGATGGCACCTGCAACAGGCTTACCGTCGCTGCCGGTAACCTGGCCGCCGATGGCGGAAGAGGTGTTTTGTGCCATCACCGGTGCCGAAAGGGCAACCGCAAGGGCGAGTGAAAGCTGTGAAACCCGTAAACGCATGGAAGAGTTCATAGAAATAACCTGTATTTGGGATGAGGTAAGTCGCTTGAAGCACACTTAAGAAAGATGTAGCCCTGCTGAACCACGCAGGAATTTTACCATCATATGTTAAATTTATGTCGTTTTTGTGACATAAATGCTTCAGGCTGGGCTGTTCAGATACGCCCGCATGCCATCCATGAACATCTGCACTGAAATGGCCACCAAAAGCATGCCCATCAGTCGCTCAATCGCAACAAGTGCTTGTTTTCCAAGTATTTTATAGAGATAGGTGGCGGAAAACAGTATGACAGAGGTTGCCAGCCATGCCAGCGTCAATGCCAAGGTCCAATCCAGCATGCGGGTGGCATCTTGGCTGCCGATCAGCATCACCGCCGCCATACTGGACGGCCCAGCCACCAACGGGATGGCCATGGGCACGATAAACGGTTCGCCGCTCTCAGCGCCGCCGAACATGCCTGCCGGGCTGGGGAATATCATTTTCAGGCCAATCAGGAACAAAATAATGCCGCCGGCAATGGAAACCGACTCCTGCCGTAGATGCATAACCTGCAACACATGTTTGCCGGCCCACAGGAAGCCCAGCAATACCGCCAGCGCAATCAGCAGCTCGCGAACCAACACAATGCGTTGGCGTTTTTTCGGCAAGGGTTTGAGCAGGCTAAGAAATACCGGAATATTTCCCAGCGGATCCATGATCAGAAACAACAACAAGGCGGTGGAGATAATTTCCATGGCTCAGGCGATTTCCGGCCGATAAATCTTACCGCGGTACTTGGCGCCTTCTGCCGACAACAAATATACACAGGCTGGCGCGTAGCACGAGGGTTCAGGACACTGGGTGGCGGCTTCTTCGACATAGGCCCGGGCCCGGATGCTGGTACGCATGGGTCCAGGCTGCAAGCCGGAAACTCTTACGCTTGAGGCCTCGGTCTCATCGTGCAACATGGAAATCATGCCCATGATGCCGGCCTTGGCAATGCCGTAAGCGCCCCAATAGGCGGAATTTACCCGCTCAAGATCTTCAGCTACGAACACCACAGCGGAATCGCCGGATTTGGCCATTAGCGGCAAACAGGCCTGGGTCAGCAACCAGGGCGCCGTTAGATTCACATGAATCTGGGTCACAAACTCTTCAGGGTCGGTGGTTTCCAACGGCCGCAGCCCCGAGAAATCGGCAGCGCAATGCAGTATG
>JAHEBG010000226.1 GCA_024642445.1 Gammaproteobacteria bacterium
GATTGGATGTCGGCCGCAAGGCGGCGCAGGGTTTCGTCGTTGGCTAACAGAACGCCCATGGAATTTTTCCTTTCATCGCCGAACAGGGCGCTAGGGGTTGGAATATGCGGATGTGCTTTGACCGATAACGCGGCCACGTGTGCTATCGGGTCTGCAACCAGGTCTGCTGGCGGCAGGCTGGCATCGGTAATGCGGTTGACAAAGCTGGAATTGGCGCCGTTTTCCAGCAAGCGCCTTACCAGATACGGCAGCAGGTCTTCATGCGAACCTACCGGCGCGTAAACACGGCAAGGCACCTGCAGCTTGTCTTTGCCGATGACTTCGGCATACAGATGCTCACCCATGCCGTGCAGGCGCTGGAATTCGAAATCGCGGCCTTCGGCCATGGCATGAATGGCGGCGATGGTCTGGGCGTTGTGGGTGGCAAACATCGGATACAGGGCGTCGTGTGCGTTGAACATGCGCCGGGCGCAGGCCAGGTAACTGACGTCGGTGTTGCTCTTGCGGGTGAACACCGGATAGCCATCATGGCCCTCCACCTGTGCTTTCTTGATTTCGGAATCCCAGTAAGCGCCTTTGACCAAACGCATCGGCATCCGCCGGCCAGAGCGGCGTGCCGCATCCACCAAATAATCAATCACAAACGGCGCGCGTTTTTGATACGCCTGAACCGCCAAGCCGTAACCTTCCCAGCCGTCCAAGGACGGATCGCTGAAGGCACCGACGATGACCTCGAGCGACAATTCGAGTCGTTCCGATTCTTCCGCATCGATAGTGAAGCCGATGCCATGGGATTTGGCCAATTGTGCCAACTCCAGAACTGCAGGCGTCAATTCCGCCAATACGCGGGCACGCTTGTTGAACTCGTAGCGCGGATGCAGTGCCGACAGCTTGACCGAAATCGACGGCGCCGAAAATACATCAGGGTAGGGGCCGCCGGCACCTATGGCTTTGATGGCATCCCGGTAAGCCTGCAGATAGCGCGCGGCATCTTTGCGGGTCAACGCGCCCTCACCCAGCATGTCGAAGCTGTAACGGTAATGGGCATTGTCACCGGAACGCGAACGCGTGAGCGCTTCCTGAATGGTGCGTCCCATGACGAATTGGTGGCCCATGATACGCATGGCCTGCCGCACCGCCAGGCGAATCGCCGGCTCGCCCATGCGGCCGACCAAACGTTTGAACGATCCGGCGGCATTGCGTTGGGTTTCGCCGGCCAGATTGACCATACGGCCAGTCAGCATCAGCCCCCAGGTCGAGGCATTGACCAGCAGCGAGGTGGATTGGCCGACATGCGCGTCCCAGTCGGCATCGCCGAGTTTGTCGCGTATCAGTTTATTGGCCGTGCCCTGGTCGGGAATGCGCAGCAGTGCTTCGGCCACGCACATCAGCAGCACGCCTTCTTCCGAAGACAGGTCGTATTCGCGCATGAACGCTTCCACCATGGCCGGATCGGCCGCGCGCAAGCGGGTGCGTTCCACCAAGCCGATAGCCTGCACGGTAACTTCATCGGCAGTTCGTGGGAATTCAGCTAGCAGTTCATTGATGTGAAGGTCTTCATCCCGCAACGTGGTTTCGGTGATGCGTTGCATCAGTGCCGGGCGGTGGGAGGGCAGTTCTGGGCTGATGATGGCGTTCACTGCAATGTCCGGGCAGGGTGGAGTGCCAATTTTAGGGGGCTTTCGTCCAAAGCGTAACCCCCTGCGCTGTGAAATATCGGTAAAAACAAGGCTTGCCCAAGTTGTGGCGAAGGCGGTAAAATTACGCGTTGAGTCAATCTGAGGCTGGATAATGAATTTTCCGCGTACCCACACTGCCGTTGCCCTGCTGGCCGGCTTGGCGTCTTTGGGCCTGTCTACGGCGCCTGCAGCCGCTACCGAGCCCACCCGCTGGCAGTTGAATATGACCCCGGGCGTTACCAGCACGGCAGCGAATGCCTATCATGCACACATGATTATGCTTTGGGTCTGCATCATCATCGGTATTATCGTGTTCGGCGCCATGGCGGTTGCCATGATCAAATTCCGCCACTCGAAGGGCGCCAAGCCCGATACCGATTTCACCCACAGTACCAAGCTGGAACTGATCTGGACCATCATCCCGATCTTGATTCTGATTGGTTCGGCTTGGCCGGCTACGAAAATGGTCATGGCGCAGTACGGTGCCGACCATAACGCCGAGCGCGATGAAATGGTCATCAAGGTCACCGGCTACCAATGGATGTGGCGTTATGAATATGTGGGTGAAGGCGTTGACTTCATTTCCCGCCTCGACCGCAAGTCCGACAATCTGCGCCAGGACAAAGCCAGCTCACAGGCCGATATCGCCGCGCATGACGTCTATCTGCGTGATGTCGATAAGCCGTTGGTGATTCCTGCCGATACCCGTATCCGTTTCGTGATCACCGCCGATGACGTCATCCACAGCTGGTGGGTTCCGGCCCTGGGCTGGAAGCAGGACGCCATTCCGGGCATCATCAATGATGCTTGGACCAAAGTGGCCAAGCCCGGCACCTACCGTGGCGTTTGCGCGGAATTGTGCGGTAAAGACCACGGATTCATGCCGATTGTGGTGAAAGTGCTGCCGAAGGCCGAATACCAAGCGTGGTTGGCCGGCCAGAAAGCCGCCGCCGCGCCTGCCGAACCGGCACAGGAAACTTCCGAGCCGGAAGTGCCTGCCGAAACCGGTGCTCCAATTGAAATGCAGCCGGAGGCTACTCCGGACAACGCCGCCGCACCCGCGGCTTGATGCACACTCGAATGACGAATAAAGAGGCAACACATGGCCGATCATAAGCAAAGCTTTTTCCAGCGCTGGTTCCATTCCACCAACCACAAAGACATCGGTACCCTGTACCTGGTGTTCGCCTTGGTGATGTTCTTCATTGGCGGCGCCATGGCCATGGTCATCCGCGCCGAGCTGTTCCAGCCCGGTCTGCAGTTGGTCAGTCCTGAGTTCTTTAATCAGATGACCACGACGCATGCCTTGGTCATGATTTTCGGTGCGGTCATGCCGGCTTTCGTGGGCTTGGCCAACTGGATGATTCCGTTGCAGATCGGCGCCCCCGATATGGCGCTGCCACGCATGAACAACTGGTCGTTCTGGATTATGCCTTTCGCGTTCACCCTGTTGCTGATGCCGTTGCTGTTGCAATTGTTGTTCGGCGTGGGCTCCGGCGGTCCGGCCGGCGGTTGGACTCTGTACCCGCCGCTTTCTCTGCAGGCCGGTACCAGCACCGCATTCACCATCTTCGCCATCCACCTGATGGGCGTCAGCTCGATCATGGGCGCCATCAACATCATTGCCACCGTGCTCAACATGCGCGCGCCGGGCATT
>JAHEBG010000227.1 GCA_024642445.1 Gammaproteobacteria bacterium
ACTGCGGCGCTGTAGGGTACGAGGTGTAGCGCGGCCCGATACCGTCGTAGCGTTGGATTAATTCGGGATTGAACGCGGTTTTCATGTGCATGCGAAAATCATAGGTGTCGAAGCGTTGCAGGGCCTTGATTTAGGTCAAAACGTTGAGATAAACCTTCAAACGAGCGACAATAGGCCCCTTTGTAACCCCCTTCTGGTGATTGTATGACTGTGCGTCGAATGGCCGATCTTGATCTGCGCGGGAAACGCGTATTGATCCGCGAAGACCTTAACGTTCCGGTGAAAGACGGGCGGATTACCTCAGAGCAACGCATCAAGGCGGCTCTGCCCAGCCTGCGCATGGCTTTGGACAAAGGCGCAGCGGTCATGGTGGTCTCGCACTTGGGCAGGCCGAAAGAGGGCGTCTGGAGCGAAGCCGATTCGTTGGCGCCGGTTGCCGTGCGCTTGAGCGAGCTATTGGCGATGCCGGTGCCGTTGCTGCGCGACTGGACCAACGGCGTAGCGGTTGAGCCTGGCCAGCTGGTGTTACTGGAAAACTGCCGGATGAATGTCGGCGAGGCCGCAGACTCTGAAGAGCTGTCGCAGAAAATGGCGGATTTATGCGATGTCTACGTGATGGATGCGTTTGGTACGGCGCACCGTGCCCAAGCCAGCACCCATGGTGCGGTCCGCCGTGCCAAAGTGGCTTGTGGCGGCCCTTTGCTGATGGCCGAGTTGGATGCTCTGGCGAAAGCCCTGCAAGCACCAGCCCGTCCGTTGCTGGCCATTGTTGCCGGCTCGAAGGTTTCCACTAAGCTTGAGCTGTTGTCGAATCTGGTCGGCAAGGTCGATCAGTTGATTGTAGGTGGCGGTATTGCCAATACCTTTATGGCAGCCGTAGGTCTGCCGGTAGGTAAATCGCTTTATGAGCCGGATTTGCTGGGAACCGCACGCACGATTTTGGCCGATGCCAAAGCCCGCGGTGCCGATATTCCGGTGCCTACCGATGTGGTGGTGGCGAAAGCCTTTGCCGCCGATGCCGAGGCCATAATCAAGCGTGCCGATGCGGTCAGCGAAGACGATTTGATCCTTGATATCGGCCCGGAAACTGCGGCCCGCTATGCAGGCATGATCGAACAGGCCGGAACCGTGGTCTGGAACGGGCCGGTGGGTGTGTTCGAGTTTGAAGCCTTTGCCAAAGGCACGGAAGTCTTGGCCAAAGCCATTGGCCGATCCCAAGCCTTCTCGATTGCCGGCGGTGGCGATACCTTGGCGGCTGTGGATAAATTCGGCATTGAAGCCGAGGTCGGTTACATCTCCACCGGTGGCGGTGCTTTTCTTGAGTTTTTGGAAGGCAAGCCCTTGCCGGCCGTGGTGGCACTGCAGGAGCGCGGGGCTTAATCCGGTTCGAACGCATAGCCTTGCGCACTCAGGTGCGCGCGCCATTCGCTGTTCAATAAGCCAAAAATGAGCGAGTCCTGGATCCCGTCGGGGTGGATGAAGCGTTGCCGCAATAATCCTTCGCGTTGAAAGCCGAGCTTTTCCAGTACGGCGTTCGAGCGCACATTGTTCGGTTCGGTGTCGGCTTCAATTCGATGCAGGCCCAGCTCCAGAAAACCATAGCTGAGTGCCAGGGTGGCAGCCTCTACGGCCAAGCCTTTGCCCCAGTATTCCGGCATCAGTGCGTAGCCTAAACCGGCCCGCGCATGTGCGGGATTGATTTCGTAAAGTGTTGTGGTGCCAATCATGGCATCCGTTTTCGGGTCGGCAGCAATCCAGTTCAGCAAGTCGCGTTTGCCAAAACCGTCAAGGATGTTCCGGGCGTAGTCTTCGGCTTCTGCACGCGATTGCATCGGGCCGCGGCTCCAGTACACCATGACTCTAGGGTCGGAAAACAAGCGGTACAGTCCGTCGATGTCCTCCTCACGCAGGCCACGCAATCGTATGCAGTCGCTTTCCAGAAGCGGGAATTGGGATAGTGTGCCAAGCTTGTCCCTGATATGCTGTGCCAGTGTGCTGTGCGCTTGCATCGCAGCCCTTCATGAAAAACAATCAACCGAGTATACGCGCATATGAGTAGCCCTTTCCGACGCACAAAAATTCTGGCCACATTGGGGCCTGCTACAGACGCCCCCGGCATTCTGGAACAGTTGATCGAGGCCGGCGTCAATGTGGTGCGCATGAATTTTTCGCACGGCACACCTGAAGACCATGCCGAGCGGGTTACGCGTATACGTGAGGTGGCGGCCAGCTTAGGCAGGGAAGTGGGTATTTTGGCCGATCTGCAGGGGCCGAAAATTCGCATTGAGAAATTCGCGGAAACCAAAGTGCAGTTGAAAAACGGCAGCACCTTTCGACTGATATGCCGTGCCGATGCACCCTTGGGCGATGAAACCCAGGTGGGTGTGAGTTATCTGGGTTTGGTGAATGACGTCAAACCCGGCGACACCTTGTTGCTCGACGACGGCTTGGTGGCGTTGAAAGTTACTGCTTGCCAGAGCGATACCATTGTTACTGAAGTGATTGCCGGCGGCGCGCTTTCCAACCGCAAAGGGCTGAACCGCTTAGGCGGCGGGCTGTCATTGGATGCGCTTTCCGAACAGGACAAAGCCCATATCGCCATTGCCGCCAAACTCAATGTCGATTTTCTGGCGGTGTCGTTTTGCCGCAGTGCGGCCGATATAGAATTGGCTCGATCCATTGCCCTCAGTCATGGCTCCTATGCCCATATTGTGGCAAAAATCGAACGCGCCGAAGCAATCGAAAACCTGGTGGAGATCACCAAGGCCAGTGACGTGGTGATGGTGGCGCGTGGCGATCTGGGCGTTGAAATCGGCGATGCTGAATTGCCGGGTCTGCAGAAACAGATCATCCGTACCGCGCTCGAATGCAACAAAGTGGTAATTACCGCAACCCAAATGCTGCAATCCATGGTCGACAATCCCATTCCCACCCGTGCCGAAGTGCTGGATGTGGCCAATTCCGTGATTGACGGCACCGATGCGGTGATGTTGTCGGCTGAAACCGCCTCCGGCGCTTTCCCGGTCAAGGCCGTGGAAGCCATGAACCGTATTTGTCTTGCCGCCGAGCGTCAATTCAAATACCACACCGATTTCGAAAAAGCCCCACGCGATCTGCAGCGGGTGGATCAGGCCATCGCCATGTCGGCCATGTTCATTGCCGAGCACATGAAATTACGCGGCATTATTGCTTTAACCGAATCCGGCGGTACCGCCCGTTATCTTTCTCGCTTCCGTGCCAATGTGCCGTTGTTCGGCCTGTCGCGCTTCGGCTCGGCGCGCCGTCGCATGTGCCTGATGCGCGATGTCACACCGGTCAACTTCGATTCCGAAGG
>JAHEBG010000228.1 GCA_024642445.1 Gammaproteobacteria bacterium
GTACGGGGTTTCGGCAGAACGTATCCGCCAGTTGGAAGCCAATGCCTTGAAAAAAATGAAAGCTCTGTTTGCCGCGTAATCCGAATACAGCCAATAAAAAAACCGCCTCAAGGCGGTTTTTTTATGCCTGATACCACGGCATTTAATCGGCGTCCACGGCACGCACGCTGTGCGCAACCTGCCGGTAAGTGCCGGTACGCACCGCAGGCACCAATTTTGCCAGTAAGGCGCAGGCGGCCAAGGTCCAGACAATCAGCGCGCCACTGGGCAGATCAAACACTGCCGATAAGCCCAAGCCCAAGCCATAGCCGCAGGCGCCAATCAGATATGCGGTAAACAGACGGGCCTTGCCGTGCATGCCGGCCGTGGCCAAGGCCGGTACGATCAGACTGGCAAACACCAGGTACACGCCCACCAATTGCACCGACACGGTAATGGCCAAGGCGAACAGTCCGTAAAACCACAGGCCATCAAGCCGGCCACGACGCCACACCATCAAGGCCAGAAGTACAACAGACATTACCGCAGCAGGTATCAGCTGTGAAAAACTGACCCAAAGAATTTGCCCGATCAACAGATCTTTCAAGTGTTCGCCACCCTGTGGATTGTTGGCCAGCAACAGCAAGCCCCCGGTTGCCGCCAGCACAAACAGTGTGCCAATCAACGGCTCTTGATAATCCGGCCAGCGTTTGTCGGTCCAGGCCAGCAGGCCGGCACCCGATAAGGCTGCGGCGGTGGCGGCAAATTGTACGGCCATGCCCTGTTCGCCCACATGCAGGTATTGCGCCAGAATCACACCCAAGGCGGCAATCTGGGCAATGGCCAGATCGATAAAAATAATGCCGCGCGAAAGCACCTGTTTTCCCAACGGTACATGCGTGCTCAAAACAATCAAGCCGGCCACACAGGCCGGCCCCAGAATACTGATGTCCAGGCCGTCCCAATTCATTTGGCCACCTGCAGTAATTTGTCGAGGGTGGCATCGTAAAGCCCGAACAGGTCTTTGGCCTGCGCGTCACCGCCGACACTGAACGGCAATGCCACGGTCGGTGTACCGGTACGGTCCGACAACCACAGGCTGGCTTTCGGATCTTGGTAGGTGGCCCGCAAAATGGCCATCGGTTTTTCATTTTTTGCCGTTGCCACCAAGCCCACCAGATAGCTGCTGGTGGGCGGCACGCCGGGCTTTGGTTCCAGAGTACCAATCTGCACCAAGCCGAGCCATTGGTTCAAATACGGCCAGCTGTCGTGTTGCACCAACACCTTACGGCCTTTCAGCGGCGCGGCCTTGGCTTCCCAGCGTTGCATGGCGGCGGTCCAACGCGCGCTGAAATCCTGCAAACGTTTTTGATACACGGCGGCATTGGCTGAATCCAGTTGGCCGAGGCGTGCCGACAAGGCTTTGGCAATGGTCAACATACGGTGCGGATCCAGCTGCACATGCGGATTGCCCTGCGGATGCACATCACCATTGGCGCGGTCCAATTGCGACGGTTTATTGAGCGTGCTCACTTGGCTTGCCGCCATGAATGAACCGGGCCCGGAAGCAATGGCGGCATTGCCCGATTGCCGAATCAGTTGCGGCAACCAGCCCACCTCCAGATCGGCACCGGTGCAGACCACCAGATTGGCGCGCCGGATTTTTGCGATAAGGCTGGGTTTGGCCTCGATTTGATGCACGTCCTGCAGTGCCGACGTGGCGACATCGACACTGGCGAGATTGCCTGCCAATTCTTGTGTGAGCGCTCCCCATTCCGGCTCGCAGGCAAAGACCGTGAGCTTTGCCGAGGCTGGGACGCTGGCCACAAGGCCCAGCAACATAAAAGCGGATGCAACGAAAGTACGGTTCATGCTCATCCTTAAAATTTGTGCGCGCCATGGGCGCCCAGACTGGTTTGATATTGCAAGTACAGGGCGTTGTCGGTATCGGCAGCGTTGGGATTGTCTTGACTGAATTGCAGGCGGAACAGACTGTACTCGCTGTTGCGCCAAGTCAGCATCACGCTGTGCCGATAAGGATCGTACAGACTGGCGTACGGGCCGCTGTCATCAGCCCACAGTTGATCGTAGCGGTAGCCGGTTTCCCATTGTCGATTGATCCGGTACACCCCTTCCACATAGGCGCCACGGCGGGTGCCGTTCCAGACCATATCCGGCGCAATGCCGTCCGGGTCCACGAAAAAGCCATCGCGGCGGTCGATGAAATATTCACCGCGTACAGTGATGCCGCCGTCTTTGACATTGCCTTGCGGCGCCCATTTCCAGGTAGCATCTGCGATGTACAGGCGACTGTTGCCCTGAAAGCCGTCTTCGCTCAGGCTGGCGTCGGCGTCTAGCACGGATACGCCGGCCAACCACGACTGTTCAATACCGATATCCCCGCCCAGATGGGCGAATGCGGTTTTTACGCCAACTCCGGATTGCCCGCCAACACTGGCCGGGTAGCTGTTGCCGGCGAACCCTTCCATGCCCAACTCAAGGTAAAGATCGGTGGGTGCTACCCAGCGCAATTGCACACCGTCGTCGCCGTATTGGTTGGCCAGAAACGATTGGTAGGCCAGGGGCCGATCGGCGAAGTTGTCGGTGTGGGCATGGTGGCTGTTCAAGTAGCCGATGTTGGAAAAAAACCGTCCGGCGCGCAAAGACAGACCGTTTGGCAGTCCAAGGGTATCGATATAGGCTTCTTCCACGCCCACGCCGCTGCCATCGAAAGCCAGGCTGATCTGTCCGTAGAATTTATCGTCGATATTGGCAGAGAACGAAAACTCGCTTTCACCCAAAGAGAAGCCTTCGGTTTCCGGGCCCGAGCCTTCGACCGGGGCGAAACCTGCGCGAACATAGGCGTCCGGGTTCAGCGAATGGCTTTGGTAATTGCCGTTCAAAATGATGCTTATGGCAGGGTTGAAGGCATTGGCATTGCTGCCGGCAGCGGCCGGTTCAGGTGCGGCGGCTACGGCCATTGCATCCACCGTTTCGGTTTGCGATTGCTTCAGGTCTTCAATGGCTAAGCGTGCGGCTTCTGCCGCCTGACTGGCGTTTTCGGCCTGTTGTTTCAAGGCGGCGGCATTGGCCTCCAAGGCTTGAATACGGGCTTCCAGTTCTGCGATGCGTTGTTTGTCGCTGGGTGCGGCAGCGGCGGTGCTTAATGCCAACGAAAGGCCAAGAAAGAGCAGCGTAGGTTTCATCCTGCAGATCCATAGGGGTGGAGATACCCGTATGATAAATGTTACAACATAACATTACAATAGCAGGGTCAGAAGTGCCCAGCCGATGCGTGGCTTACAGGTTTTCGATAAGGCCGAAGGCGACCGCTTTTTCCTGCAAATCGGACA
>JAHEBG010000229.1 GCA_024642445.1 Gammaproteobacteria bacterium
GTAAATACGGCCGGTGGTGATGGAGTTCTTGCGGGTAAGGTGCGTGCGAACAAAACGCTCGTAATGACCCAGATCTAAATCGGTTTCGGCGCCGTCGTCGGTGACATACACTTCGCCGTGCTGAAACGGGCTCATGGTGCCCGGATCCACATTGAGGTAGGGATCGAGCTTCATCATGGTGATGCTGAGGCCGCGGGATTCAAGGATGGCAGCCAGGGAAGCGGCAGCAATGCCTTTACCCAAAGAGGAGACCACACCGCCGGTAACGAAAATTAGACGCGTCATAAAAAAAGGGGCGTTGGAAAGCACCATTTTACCGACTCACGGTGAAAAACGCACCTTTTTAATCAATCCTTGACCGCAATCGGCGCAGACAGCATGCTTAACACTACCGAATTTACCCAGAAGCGCCAATGAATACACGCTACAACGCCGCCGATATTGAAGTCCTGTCCGGTTTGGATCCGGTGAAACGCCGCCCCGGCATGTACACCGACACCACCCGCCCGAACCATCTGGCGCAGGAAGTGATCGATAATGCCATCGACGAAGCACTGGCCGGGCATGCAAAAAGCGTGGACGTCACCCTGTTCAGCGACGGCAGTTGCGAAGTCATCGACGACGGCCGTGGCATGCCGGTCGATATCCACCCCGACGAAGGCATCCCGGGCGTGGAGTTGATTCTTACCCGTTTGCATGCCGGCGGCAAATTCAGTGGCAAAAACTACACCTATTCCGGTGGTTTGCACGGTGTCGGTGTATCGGTGGTCAACGCCCTGTCGAAAGTGGTGGAAGTGGGCATCAAGCGCGACGGCAGCGAATACCGCATGGAATTCCGCGACGGCTTCCGTTCCTCGCCGTTGGAAACCGTGGGTACCGTAGGCAAGCGCAATACCGGCACCCGTGTGCGTTTCTGGCCTGACGGAAAATACTTCGACAGCCCGAAATTCGCCATAAAAGCACTTCGCCACCTGTTACGCGCCAAAGCCGTGTTGTGTCCGGGCTTGAACGTATCGCTGTTGGATGAAGCCAGCGGCGAACGCAACCAATGGTTCTATGAAAACGGCCTGCCCGATTACCTTCTGGGCGAATTGCAAGGCCAAACCCTGCTGCCACCGGAACTGTTTACCGGCCATCTGAACAAGGAAAGCGAAGAAGTCGATTGGGCGCTGGCCTGGTTACCCGAGGCTGAGTTGGTACAGGAAAGCTACGTCAATCTGATTCCCACCGCACAGGGCGGCACCCACGTGAACGGTCTGCGCTCGGGCCTTACCGATGCACTGCGCGAATTCTGCGATTTCCAGAACCTGCTGCCGCGCGGCGTTAAACTGGCGCCGGAAGATGTCTGGGACCGTGTCAGTTATGTGCTCAGCCTTAAACTCACCGACCCGCAGTTCTCCGGCCAGACCAAAGAACGCTTAAGCTCAAGACAGGCCGCCGCTTTCATCGAATCAGCTGTACACGACGCGTTTTCTCTGTGGCTCAATCAACATGTGGAAATGGGAACCGCCATTGCACAACTGGCCATTGAACGCGCCAGTGCCCGTCTGAAAACCGAAAAACAGGTGGTACGCAAAAAAATCACCCAAGGCCCGGCCCTGCCCGGCAAATTGGCCGATTGCATTTCGCAGGATCTTTCGCGCACCGAACTGTTTCTGGTGGAAGGCGATTCCGCCGGCGGCTCCGCCAAACAGGCCCGCAACAAAGAATTCCAAGCCATCATGCCCTTGCGCGGAAAAATCCTGAATACCTGGGAGGTGGCCAGCTCGGGCGTTCTGGCATCGAACGAAGTGCATGATCTGGCGGTGGCCATTGGCTGCGATCCGGGTGTGGCCAACATCGAAGGCCTGCGCTACGGCAAGGTCATCATTCTGGCCGACGCTGACTCCGACGGCTTGCATATTGCCACCCTGCTCTCGGCCCTGTTCCTGAAACATTTCCCGGCGCTGGTCAATGCCGGCCATATCTTTGTAGCGATGCCGCCGCTGTTCCGCATTGATGTGGGCAAGCAGGTGTTTTATGCGCTGGACGAAGAAGAAAAACGGATTCTGTTGGAACGCATCGAGCGTGACAAAATCAAAGGCCAGCTGACCGTCACCCGCTTCAAAGGCTTGGGCGAAATGAATCCCTCGCAATTGCGTGAATCCACCGTGCACCCGGACACACGCAGACTGGTACAACTGACCATCGACGATGTGGCAGAAACCGATGCCTTGATGGACATGTTGCTGGCCAAGAAACGTGCCGGCGACCGCAAGCAGTGGCTGGAAACCAAAGGCGATTTGGCTTCGCTGGAGTTGTAGCGGCTAGCTGAGCAGATGCTCAAGCCAGGCGGCAAATCGGTTGATTTCGGTATCGAATCGTCCGTTCGCTGCCAGATAAATCAGGTACAGAAAAAAGGCCATAATTCCCACGGAAATCAGCCGTTGCCAGACAGAGGCAAAAGCCATTCGCGCAGGGCGGTGGTCGGCGTTCTTCATGGCATGCCTCTTTGTGGTGTGGATGCCCTGCCACCATAGCGCGAAGCATTCAGCCCGGCAAGTCCAAGGCCGTGCGCATCATCTGCGCAATCAGCTGCTGCACCGGCGCAGCCGTTGCCGCATCAAAAACGCGCATGTCGGCATCCATATACGCCGATTGCACCAGCTCCAGCTGAAAGGCATGGATGCCATTGGACGGATTGGCGTAGTGGCGGGTGTTGTAACCGCCTTTGAAGCGACCATTGCTGACCCAGCTATACACCGATTGCGCGCCCAGCAGCGCTTCAATTCGCTGCAGACGATCCGCAGGAAAACTGGCGCCATTGGCTGTGCCTAGGTTGATGTCGGGCAAGCGACCCTCAAACAGATACGGCAATTCCGGGCGAATGGAATGCCCTTCCCACAGCAGAGCACTGCCATGGGCTTGCTGAATCCGCGTCAGTTCATCACCGAGTGCGGCATGGTACGGCTGCCAATACTGCGCTTTACGCAACTGAACTTCCTCGGCATCGGGCGCCATGCCTTCGCGGTAAATGGCCTCGCCACTGAAGGCCTGCAATGGGCACAAGCCCGTGCTGTTTTGGCCCGGATACAGCGAGACATCATCCGGTGGCCGGTTCAAGTCGATGACATACCGTGAGTAGCGCGGTATCAGTATCGATGCTCCCATATCCAAAGCAAACGCATACAGCCGGTCTACAAACCAATCGGTATCCGGCGCACTTCGGGCAAACGGTTGCATGCGCTCACCAATGCTGTCGGGAATCTCGTACCCGTTGTGCGGCAGACTCAGCAGCAGCGGAATACGCCCTTGGTGCAGGCTGAAAACGGCCATCAAAAGCGGCCTGG
>JAHEBG010000230.1 GCA_024642445.1 Gammaproteobacteria bacterium
GACGGTTGCACGCAAGCCGTCCGGACTGTTCTGCCATTGCGGTTTTGACAGCGACACTTCCCGGAAATAACTGGCTTCGAACAAGCGTTGGTAATCGGCTTCTATGGCCGATCGGTCGCCGCGGTTGTTGCGGGCGCCGTTGCTGAACAGGCCCATGAACGCCTGGGTATTGCCCTGACGATACCCCTGCTGGAAGACCTGCAGCAAAGCAGCGGCTTCGGCTTGTGAAACGGGGCTCGGCGCAGTGGGCATGGTTTCAGGCGCTGGCGCCTTGGCTACGGGAATGCTGTCTTGCATGCTTTCCTGTTGCACTGCCGCACTGGGCTTTTCTTCGCGCAGCTTGGCTTCTTTCACTGCCGGTGGCGATAGCGTTGGCAGGGTTTGGCTGAGCACCCTTTCCGGCAAGGCAAGGCTTGACGCTGGCGAAGCCTCAGGTGTCTTTTCCGTTTTTACAGGCGTAACTACGGCCTGTGCTGGTGCTGCGGGTTCTGTTGGCGCCGGCAGTGCCGTGCTGTTAGCTTCAGTGCTTTCTGGCCAAGCGGCAGTGCCCAAGGCATTCAATTCGGGGGTTTCATTGCCTGCAAGCGCTGCCGGGGCAGCTTCAGCTGCATTGGCCTTGCGCTCGTCCATGCCGGAATAGATTTCAGCATCGGGCAAAGTGGCCAATAGCAATAAAGCCAGCCCTGCCACGGCCAATACCGCCAAAAACAAGGGGAACCGCGATTTCACCGCTGGCACAGGCCTGGGCTGCCATTCTGCACTGGCAGGAGTGGATGCGTTTTCGGAATGCAACGGCGGCGGCATACTGCGCGCCGCTTTTAACTGGCTCCAGGCACGGTTCACCTGCTCGGCCAAGGTGGCATTATCGGGATTGCGGTCCGGATGCAGCCACTTGATCAGCAGCCGATGGTGCTCTTTGGCCAAACGCAGTTCAGCGGACGGGTTCAGTGCCAACATCCGCTCCGGACTGCTGCCCGGATACAGGCAAACTTCGAGGTAATAATTAATAAGGCGCTGTTGCAAAGCGTCTGAAGATATCTGTACCGCCTGCGCAACACTACTGCGACTGCCGCCGTCATCGGAAATCAAGCGGATAAGATCGGATACTCCCGGCGGCAACGGCGCTTTCTGCAGCGTCAGCCGCAGTTCCGGCTGTTGCGCCAACTGCAGGGCCTGTTGCAGTGCCGGGTTATCCAGACCGATCATCTGGCAATTTGTTTGTTATCACTGGTGCCGTAGGCGTAATAATCGCTGCCGCCGTAGCCATAGCCGTAGGCTGCATGCTTGGCTTGGTGTTTGTTGATCAACACCCCCACCAATTGCGAGCGCGTGGCGCGCAAACGTTTGACGGCGTTGGCGGCAAAACCTTTACGGGTAACCCCGGCTTCAACCACCAACAAGGTACCTTCCATGATGCTGCCCAGAATCGGAGCATCGGCCAAACCCATCACCGGAGGGCCGTCGATGATGACCAGATCGTACAGCGCTACGCCGTGTTCGATCAGAATCCGCATATTGTCGTTGTGCAGCAACTCGGCAGGATTCGGCGGCAAGGGCCCGGTGGTGATCACGGTTAAACCGGAAATGTCGGTATAGCGCAAGGCATCGGTCAGCGGTACCGCGCCGGCCAGATAGTTGCTTAGACCGATGGCGTTTTCGATGGCCATTTTTTTATGCAACGATGGCTTGCGCATATCGGCATCAATCAGCAGTACCCGCTTGCCCAGCTCGGTGAAATTGCGTGCCAAGGTCAACGAGGCGGTGGACTTGCCTTCGCCGGGCGAGGTGCTGGTGACCAACAGAGAGCGCGGCACGCCATGGCTGGTGGAAAACTGCAAGGCGGTGCGAACCGAACGGTAGGCCTCGGAGAATGCCGAACGGATATCGGCATACGAAGCGTCCATACTGGCATTTTTTGCCAGCATCGGAATAACGCCCAGCACCGGCAGATGCAGACGCTTTTCAACGTCGTCCGGATTCTTCAGGGTGTCGTCGAGGTATTCAAGCAGCAATGCCAGCAGCACGCCGCCAACCAGACCCAGAAACAGGGCGATGGCCAGGTTCAACGGAATGTTGGGCCGGAATTTGCCGGCATTGACGGCCTTGTCCATCACCACGATGTTATTGAGACCCACCCCGGCGGCAACGCCGATTTCCTTGTAACGCTGCAAAGTGGCATCGTACAGCTGGCGGTTGGTGTCCACTTCGCGCTTGTACACATTGTATTGAATGGAGCGGCTTTGCAGATCCAGCGCCTCGCCTTTCAAACTACGGATTTGGGCCGCGATCAGGTTCTCGTTTTGCTGTGCGGCTTCGTATTCGCCGCGGATGGCCGAGCGAATATTGCCGATTTCCAAAGCAATTTGTTTATCCAAGTCGTCAATCTGCGCCTTCAGCTGCAGCATCACCGGGTAGGCCGGCTTATAGGTGCTGAGCTTGTTCTGGTATTCGGTCATCAACTTAGAACGTGATTCCTGCAGGGACCGGATAATGGAATTGTTGCTGGTTTCACCGAAGGTGACCATGCCGATACTGCTTTGTGCCTGCTCCCAGCGCGATTGCGCGCGGATGCGGTCTTCCTTGGCTTTCGACAGCGCGGCATTGAGCGCACCGATATTCTGCTCCGGCAGCGAGCCGGCTTCGTCACCGGTGCTGACAATCTGCTCTTTCTCGGCAAACCGCACCAATTGCGCTTCCGAATCTTCCAGCTTGAGTTTCAGTTGTTTGAGCTGGTCTTCCAGATAATTTTTGGCATAGTTCGAGGTTTCAAAACGGGTTTCCAGATTTCGGCTCTGGAAAGCTTCGGCCAGACTATTGGACGCTTGAATGGCAAAGGCCGGATCGGTACTGTTGTAATGAATTTTCACCAGGCGCGTGCCGCGCACCGGCTCGATGACATAACCCTGCATGAACTGCGCCACCCGCGCGATGGCTTTGTTTTTTTCAGCGGCAGGCGTAGTGGCTGCTTTGCCGTTTACATCGGTTGCCGGCTTGGCTAAGCCCAGCCAGGTTTTGATCTGCTGCGCGGCCGATGGTTTGAATACCTGGCTAAAGCGTTTTTCGTCTTGGTAGCCCAAATCATTGAGCACTCGCGACGACAACTCGCGGCTTTGCAGAATCTGGTATTGGGTATTGATGTAATCCGGATCCATCCACAAATCGGTAATCGGATTGGATTCATTGGTGACATTGACCATTTCGCGGTCGATTTGCACCGAACTGGTGGCACGGTAAATGGGGGTGATCAACAAGGATGCAATCAATCCGATGATAAACACCAAGGCCACAGTCCCGGCAATGGTCCAACGGCGCT
>JAHEBG010000231.1 GCA_024642445.1 Gammaproteobacteria bacterium
CGCCGGCAACTGGCTTCAATGCAAAATTTTTGCAGGCGGTATCGGATTGACTGACACCGCCGTATTTCAGACCACTGACGGTGCTGGCCTGATTCGCGAAAAAATCCGGAAGCCCGTCACTCCTGCGCGGAAGAATATAACCCGGCGGCTTGATCACGAATAGGGTTTTTCCGGGACGGGCTATCAGGCTGTAGCGACCGTCCTTACCGCTTCGTACGATATGCTCACCGTTCGAAACCGCAATA
Source organism: Gammaproteobacteria bacterium (assembly GCA_024642445.1). Taxonomy (GTDB): domain Bacteria; phylum Pseudomonadota; class Gammaproteobacteria; order Xanthomonadales; family Xanthomonadaceae; genus Arenimonas. The sequence continues at coordinate 246 of JAHEBG010000231.1, forward strand.
CCGGCCAGACCGCTTTCGCCGGTATCGAAACGGCCATTGCCATTGGAATCCTCAAACACGCGCCCGCACGGCTTGGCCGATAGCGGCAAGGCTAAAAACAACAACAGAATTCCGCTGACAACACGCATAGGCATGCCTATAGCGCGGACCGCGCCGCCATCAACAGTTCGCCGTGTTCCACCAGCGCCACCATACGTTGCACTTCGCCGTCCATCGCACGGTCAGCATCCATGAAGGCGATGTGCTGACGCAGATACTGCAAGGCAGCGGCCACACTTCGACCCGGCGTGAATTCTTCGGCTTGAGCCAACTCTGCACGTAAGGCTTCCACTTCCTGCATGAAGGCATCGAAATCGGGCGTACCGGATAACGGGGCACCGTGAATTTTCTTGGCAAGACTGGCGGCATCGTGTTGCGACGCCAACCGGCGTGCGGCATTGATCATATCTTTTCGGAATTCCAATGCCTGCGCGGCCGTGTACAACTCCATCGCTATCACTTTACCCAGATCATCGGCCATATCCAGCACATGGCGCGCTTCATTGGCACCCATCGAGACATGGTCTTCGGCATTGGCACTGGTGGGAATGGAATACACCGAAGCTGGATGTGCGCGTGTTGCCAGATCATTGACGATGGCAGCAGCCGTATACTGCACGATCATGAATCCGCTTTCGGTGCCGTCTTCATTGCCAATCAAAAAGGCCGGCAAGCCGTCATTGGTTGCGGGGTCTACCAGTTTATTCAAGCGCCGTTCCGAGATCGATGCCAGAACCGGTATGGCCGCCTTCACGTAACTCATTACCAGAGCCAAGGGCATGCCATGGAAATGGCCGGCAGATACGATCTGCGCTTCAATCGGGCTGCCCTCGCCGGCATTCGGAAAGATCAGCGGGTTGTCGGTAACGGCATTGAGTTCGATATCGAGCACACGTTTGGCCTGCGCCAGCGCATCGCGCACGGCGCCGTGTACCTGTGGGATGCAGCGCAGCGAATAACTGTCCTGTGGCTGATGTTTCTTGCCACCACGGAACGGCTTGAAGCGTTGATAGAATTTTTCGCGGCCATGGCGTTGATCCAATGGCACCCAATCCCAGGCAATGTCGAAGTTCAAGGCATCGAGCGTGGCATCCGGCCAGCAGCCGGGCAGCCAAGATTTGAATTTCGGCACCAGGTGGTAGGCAATATCCATCAGGCTTGAATCCTTCAGTAAGTCCTGCACATGCTGGGCGGTATGTACTTGCCCCGGATGCGGACGCAAGGCATGCACCTTGGCTTCAAAGGCGCCCAAGCGCCCCGCAAATGCATCCAAAGTCATGGCAGCGGCAAGATCCGCGGTATCGCACAGCTCCTGCAACTTGGCCACTGCCAGAATGCCGGTAGCCAACATCTGCGCGGTGCCGTTATTCAGCGCCAAGCCTTCTTTATGCGACAGCTTCACCGGTGTCAGCCCGGCATTGGCCAAAGCCTGTGCGCCCGGCATCCGTTGCCCTTGATAAAACGCTTCACCGCCGCCCAAAAGCACGATGGCCAGATGCGAAAGCGGAGCCAAATCGCCGCTGGCGCCCACCGAACCCAGCTTCGGAACCACCGGAACCACACCGGCATTTAGCATGTGTGTTAGCGCCTGCAGGGTTTCAACACGGATACCCGAATGCCCGCGCATCAGCGTATTGATCCGGATCACCATCATGGCCCGGACAACCTCGGGTGCAAACGGTTCACCCACGCACACGGCATGGGTGATAATCAAATTGCGCTGCAATTCATCCAACAGCGTTTCACCACTACGACGGCTGTTGCGAATGGGATGTGCGCCCAGTAATTTATCGGCGTTGGATCCAAAGCCGGTGGAAATGCCGTACAGGGGCTGCTGTTGTTTGACCTGCTCGGCCAGATATTCGGCGGTTGCGGCCACATTCGGCAATTCTGCGGCATCCAATTCCACGCTGGCGCCGTAGGCCACGGCCAACACGTGTTCTGCATGCAAATCTCGGCCGGTGAGTGTGATGGCTTTCATTACAGACCCCAGTCGTTGGCTTGGCTTAGGCAACGTAATAGGTCGTTACGTGCGATTTCCACCTGTTTTCCTGTGGCCAAATTCTTCAGGCTGACCACCTGCTTTGCCTGCTCTTCTTCGCCGTAAAGAATCATGTAACTGAATCCGACTTTATCGGCATACTGGAATTGCTTGGCCAGTTTCTTGGCTTCGAACTGGACTTCACAGGCTATGCCGGCAGTGCGCAGCTCTTGCGCTATGGCCAATGCCGAAGGCAAATCCTCATCACGCATCAAACCCACCAGCACGGTATGGCTTTGGCTGTCGGCCTTGATCAGGCCGGCTTCACGCAACTGCCAAAACAGCCGGGTGGCACCTATCGAAATTCCAACGCCGGGCAGCTTCGATTTACTGTAGTGGCTGGCCAGGTTTTCGTAACGGCCACCGGAGCAGATCGAGCCGATCTGCGGGTAATCGTTCAAGGTGGTTTCATACACGGTACCGGTGTAATAATCGAGGCCGCGTGCAATCGAAAAATTCAAGGCATAGGCCTTCTCCGGAACGCCCAGGTTCTTCATCATGTCCAGAACCGTGCGCAATTCAGCAACACCTTCCGCGGTAGGCGGATAACGTGATTCGAGATCGGCCAACATCGCCAGCGCCGAAGCATGGGTGCTGGAGCGTTGCATGACCAAGCCAAGAATCTGTTCAACCACGGCATGCGCGAGCAGAAATCCTTCGCCTTTCAAAGACTGCGCTACGGCTTCGGCACCACGTTTATCGATCTTGTCGATTTCGCGGAGAATCAATGCCTGTTGTTCGCTATCGGCCAAACCCAAAGCTTCAAAGAATCCGCGCAGCACTTTGCGGTTATTCAGCGAAATGGTAAACGGCCCGATCGCCAATTCGGAAAAGACCGCATAGATGACTGCAGGTATCTCGGCATCATATCGGATGGACAATGTGTCTTTGCCGATGACATCGATATCACACTGGGTGAATTCACGGAAACGGCCTTTCTGGGCGCGCTCACCGCGGTATACCCGCTGGATCTGGTAGCGACG
>JAHEBG010000232.1 GCA_024642445.1 Gammaproteobacteria bacterium
GGACCTACCGCCGTGCTAATTTGCTGATCGACGGCTTGCGTTTTTCCGAAGCGGATGTAGGGCGGACCTTGCGTATTGGCGAGGCCGAGCTTGTGGTGATGCTGGAAACCGACCCCTGCCCACGCATGGATGCCCAGCATCCAGGGCTGACGGCGGCACTGACCCCACACTGGCGGGCCGGCGTCTGTTGCAAGGTGGTACGTGGCGGTACCGTTCATATCGGTGACACACTAATTTACACAGATTAATCCTGCCTTCCTTTTGCTAGACTGTCGTTAGCCATCATTGCCGGGGTTTCAATGAAAATCAGTCCCATTGCTCTGCTGATTCTATTCATCTCTGCCATCGCACTTGCTCCTCCGGCACTCGCTGTAACCGGCAAAACTCTGGCGCTTCCTGAAGACACGTCTGCTGTTGTAGCGCAGACCCCCAATCAAGCACCTTTAGTGGTGTTCAATCGTGAAGTCACGATATTCCGCGACGTGCTGCTCGGCTCTACGCCTGCCGAGCGCGCCGAGCGCGCTAAAGAACGCATCAATCGACAATTGGCAGAAAACCCAAGTGCAGTCATCAGTACTGAAGACAATTCCCTCGGCACACTGTTTAAACTCGACAATGTCATGGTTTTTGCCCTGACACCAAATGATGTCGACATTCTGCACCAACAAAGCATGCAGGCGGCCGTTTCAAGCACCCGTTCGAAGCTAGGCACAGCCATTCGTGAAAGCCGAAATAGCCGAAATATCGACCTCATACTGCGCAGTACGGGAATTTCGCTGGCAGCTACAATTACATTGTTTGTATTGCTGTGGCTATTCGGTCGTCTGCGCCGAATCATTGCACACAGGTTGGTGTCCATTACCGAAAACTCACATGTAATGGTGAAGGGCGTTGAGTTGATTTCACGTCTTCGCATACTGCATATGGCGCTGAGCCTGAACCGCCTGCTGTATTTCAGCGCCGTGGTCATTCTGCTTTATGAGTGGTTAAGCGTCTGCTTGGCACAATTTCCCTATACCCGACCTTGGTCCGACGGCTTAAATGCTTTTCTAATCGGCACAGGCGCGCGCTTCGGCCTGGCAATACTTCACGCCCTGCCTAGCCTGTTAACCGCCATTCTTATTTTCATCCTTGCATACTGGCTCACACGTGTTTCACGGGCTTTTTTCAATCAGATCGAGCGGAAACAAATCCAGTTCGAACGCCTCGATGCCGAGTTAGCCGTACCCACGCGAAAAATCGTTTCAGCCGTAATCTGGCTGTTTGCTTTGGTCATGGCGTACCCGTATCTGCCGGGCTCGGACTCGGCTGCGTTCAAAGGTGTATCAGTGCTGGTTGGCGTTATGCTTTCACTTGGGGCTTCCAGCATTGTAAGCCAAGGCGCCAGCGGACTGATTCTGACCTACTCGCGAACTTTCCGCCCGGGAGAATATGTGCGTATTGGCGATTTTGAAGGCACTGTTACCGATTTGGGTATATTCAATACACGCATGCGCACCGGCATGGGCGAGGAAATCACTCTATCGAACGCCACCGTTTTCGCATCGATCACACGCAACTATTCACGTGCTTCCGAAGGCAAAGGCTATGTACTGGATACTGCGGTGACCATCGGCTATGACACGCCATGGCGGCAAGTGGAGGCCATGCTATTGGAAGCCGCAGCGAAAACCGATGGCATTTACAGCAATCCACCTCCGCGCGTATTCCATACGGCATTGACCGATTTCTACCCCGAATACCGGCTGGTATGCCACGCACATCCAATCGAACCGAAGCCGCGCGCGATTGCGCTTAGTGATCTGCATGCAAATATCCAGGACGTGTTCAACCGCTATGGCGTCCAGATCATGTCACCGCATTACGTACAGGATCCGGCTAAGGAAAAAATTGTACCTGAAGACAAGAAATATCAAGCGCCAGCAAAACCTTTGGAATAAGCTGCAACTATTTGCTACATACGTATTCAGCTTCAAGTCATCACTTGAAGTTTGCATCCCCGGAGTTCTCGTTTAGCATGGCCTAACCGATTGGTTTAGTGGAGATGGCATGGTACGGATTCAGCGCGCACTATTCACCGTTTTTATTTTAGGTCTGTCATTGGGCACGGCACTGGCCACACCACCCGATGCCGAAGCTCCGGGCGATGGCAATAAAATGGTGATCTACCAGGTATTCACCCGACTGTTCGGCAACCAGCAAACGGCCAATATTCCCTGGGGTACACGCGAGCAGAACGGGGTTGGCAAATTCAATGATTTTGACGACAAAGCCCTGCAGGGCATCAAGCAACTGGGCGTTTCGCATATCTGGTACACCGGCGTCCCGCACCATGCGCTGGTAGCGGACTATTCCGGCATCGGTATCAGTGCCGACGATCCGGATGTCATCAAAGGCCGCGCCGGCTCGCCCTATGCGGTGAAGGACTACTACAACGTCAACCCCGATTTGGCGGTTAACCCGGCCAATCGTCTGCAGGAGTTCGAAGCCCTGGTGGCACGCTCGCACCGGCACGGGTTGAAGGTAATGATCGATATCGTGCCGAACCATGTGGCGCGCCGTTACCAATCGCACAAGGCACCACCGGGCACGCGCGATTTCGGTGCCGACGACGACACCTCGGTGGAATACGCCCGCAACAACGATTTTTATTATGTTCCCGGCAAGCCGTTTCAGGTGCCGGCCTGGCCTGCCGAATACCGGGTTTTGAACGGCGAAGCGAACGCGCTTTCCGATGGTCGTTTCGATGAGAATCCGGCGAAATGGACCGGCAACGGCTCACGCGAACCGCAGCCGAAATTTGACGATTGGTACGAAACCGTAAAAATCAATTACGGCGTGAAGCCCGATGGCAGCTACGATTTTCCGCAGCTACCTGCCGAATACGCCAGCAAAGACTGGCGCGCACATTACGCATTCTGGCAAGGCAAGGATGTGCCCGCCTCCTGGAATAAATTCCGGGACATCACCCAATACTGGTTGGCTAAAGGTGTAGACGGTTTCCGTTACGATATGGCAGAAATGGTGCCGGTGGAGTTCTGGAGTTATTTGAACAGCGCCATCAAACACAGCAACCCCAACGCCGTTTTGCTGGCGGAAGTGTATAACCCGGAACAATACCGCAACTACCTTTCACAGGGGAAGATGGATTATCTGTACGACAAGGTCGATTTTTATGACCGTATGAAATTGATCATGCAGGCCAAATCTGACACCGCTCCTCTGGACGAAATCCAGAAGCGCTATTCCGATATTGATGCGCATTTATTACGCTTTCTGGAGAACCATGACGAACAACGCATCGCCA
>JAHEBG010000233.1 GCA_024642445.1 Gammaproteobacteria bacterium
AAGCCAACCAAAGCACACCAGAACACGCCATTAGCAAATTCCGGAGCAATCATGGCGTCGGTAACGAACCAGAACGCTACGGCTGCCAACAGTCCGGAAACACCCAGGCCACGGTACAGTGCATTCATGATTTTGCCGCCATCACGAACTTTTACAAAATAAGTACCAACGATGGACGCCACAATTGAAACAGCACCCAGTACCAGCGGATACAACACACCGTTCCAGCCATAGGTAGCGAAGGCAATGCCGGCAATCAACATGGCGGCAATCACGGTTACGGCATAGGTTTCGAACAAATCCGCGGCCATACCGGCGCAGTCGCCGACATTGTCACCCACGTTGTCGGCAATCACGGCCGGGTTGCGGGGGTCATCTTCCGGAATTCCTGCTTCCACTTTACCCACCAGATCGGCACCGACATCGGCGCCCTTGGTGAAGATGCCGCCGCCCAGACGGGCGAAGATGGAAATCAACGAGCTGCCGAAGGCCAAGCCGATCATCGGTTGCAATGCGGCTTTTACCGTCTCAGCGGTTTGTTCGCCCGAGCTCATGATCATCATGAAGTACCCTGCAACGCCCAACAGGCCCAAGCCTACCACCAGCATGCCGGTGATGGCGCCACCTTTGAAGCTGACATTGAGGGCATCGTTCAGGCTGCGGGTGGCTGCCTGTGCGGTGCGCACATTGGCGCGCACCGATACGAACATGCCGATGAAACCGGCAACGCCAGACAACACGGCGCCGATGGCGAAACCAATGGCGGTTGGCATGTCGATGGCGAATGCGATTACAGCAAATAGAATGACACCTACGATAGCGATGGTGCGGTATTGACGACGCAGGTAGGCACCCGCGCCTTCCTGAATAGCGGCGGCGATGGCTTGCATTTTGTCATTGCCGGCATCCTGCTTTAGGATCCAGCTTGTGGTGTAAAGCCCGTAAATGATGGCCAACGCCGCGCAGGCGAGTGCCAGTACTAATCCGTATTGCGCTAACATTCCATACTCCCTGAATTCATATTGGATTGGGCGGTCTGCGCCGCCGCTCACAAAGTATGGCAGAGCTCGGTAAACTTAACTAGGGCTGAATGGCAAAAAAGCCAGTCCAGTCCGGTGAACTCGGTAATGTCTGTGCGTTATGCCATACTGAAATTACCTAAAACAATCACTTAGGAGCTGTCATGGACAAATCAATATCGCGTGGGTTGGTGGCTTTCGGTGTGCTCATGGCGCTGGGAATGTCCTTGGCGGCATTCATACTGGGCGTGCAAACCAAGCATATCGGCTCGGCAAAACAGTCCATCACCGTAAAAGGCGTGGCTGAGCAGCCGGTGAAGGCAACCAAAGCCGAATGGCAGCTGGTGGTGCGTTCGAACCGTGAAACGCCCCAAGCTACGTTGGATGCGTTACGGGAAGAGCGTGCTGCTCTGGATGATTATCTGGAGGCCTATGGCTTCAATGCCGCCACCCTTTACCAGTCGGCCGAGTCGATTGAACCGAATATGGTGTACGAGTCGAATGCCAGTGGGCGCAGTATTGAAGTGCAGCGCGGCTATAACGGCAGGCAACTGCTTTCCGTGCGTACCGAGGATTTGGAAAAAGTCGTGGCAGCCCGTTCTAAAATCGTTGAATTCAAGGCCAAAGGCCATTCGGTAGATGGCGATGATCTGGATTTCCTAGTAGGCAATCTGGACGAAATCAAACTGTCGCTCATCGGTGCCGCCACTAAGAATGCCAAAGCCAGAGCGTTGGAATTTGCCAAGAATGGCGATGTGTCCGTCGGCGTGATGCGTGCGGCATCGCAAGGAACCTTCGATATTCTTTCTGCCAACAGCAAAAGCGAAGAGGATGCCTACGGTGGCAACTACGACACCAGCTCAATCGACAAGATTGCACGGGTAGTGGTGACCATCGAATACGAAATCGAAAAATGACTTGCCGCGGCGGCTTGAAGGCAATTGCTGGAAAAGGCTAGCCTATTTAACCCACGCTTTCAGCTTCTTTTTCACCAGCGGCAATTTCGGTTTGAAATGCAAGGGCAGGCCATTCTTACCCAAGGGTACCGGCGCTTGACCTTGGATTAACGGCGACAGATAACGCCGGCAGGCCGGTGTAATGCCATAGCCGTCTTTGCGGATAAAGCTGTCCGGCATTTTCTTTTCCTGGTTGGCCACTCTGCTGAGCGGCACCGGATCGATATGCCACTGATACGGTGCATCGTTGCTGCGGATGATGGCAGGCATAACGCCGTTGTTTCCTGACAATGCCAGCTCTACTGCGGCCTTGCCTACGGCCATGGCCTGATCCAGATCCACTTGCGAAGCCAGATGGCGACCCGAGCGCTGCAGGTAATCGGGCACGGCCCAATGCACTTTCATGCCTAGCGTGTCTTTTACCATGCCGGCCAGCATCGGTGCGGCACCGCCCAGCTGGCTGTGACCAAAGGCGTCCACGCTGCCTTCGGCCTGCGCCAAGAAGTGGCCGTCCGGGGTTTTTACGCCTTCAGATACCACCACCACGCAGTAGCCCACTTTGGCTACCGTTTCTTTGACCTTGGCCATGAACGCGTCCTTATGGAATGTGCGTTCCGGAAACAGAATGATATGTGGCGCCTCTTTGGCGCTTTCTCCGGCCAATCCAGCGGCAGCTGCCAGCCAACCGGCATGGCGGCCCATCACTTCATACACGAATACCTTGGTGGAGGTTTCGGCCATGGCTTCCACATCAATGGCCGCTTCCAGCACCGAAACCGCGGTATAGCGGGCGGCTGAGCCGAAGCCGGGGCAGCAATCGGTGATGACCAGATCGTTATCCACGGTTTTCGGTACCGCCACGCAGGTCAGGGCATAGCCCGATTGTTGAGCCAATTGCGAGACCTTGAGCGCGGTATCGGCCGAATCGTTGCCACCGTTGTACAGAAAATAGCGGATGTCGTGCGCTTTAAACACATCCAGCAGCCGTTGGTACTGGGCGGCATCCTGTTCCAGCGACTTCAACTTATAACGGCACGATCCAAATGCACCGCCGGGCGTATGCGCCAAGGCCTTGATTTCGCTTGATGTCAGCCCAGAAGTGTCGAACAGCTGCTCGCGCAAAATACCCAAAATACCATTTTTGCCAGCCAAGACCGGGATCTTGCGGGCTCGTGCTTGTGCCAATACGGCACTGGCGCTGGCATTAATAACGGCAGTAACGCCGCCGGACTGGGCATACAATAATCTGCCTTTCGACATAAACATCCTTTAAAATTGACTAAACAGACGGCAAAGGTTAGGGTGTCATTATGGCAAATTTTTGCCGT
>JAHEBG010000234.1 GCA_024642445.1 Gammaproteobacteria bacterium
TGTCCGCGCCGGCGCCTGATGAAGCAGCTGCCCGTTTGGCCTACCAACAGTCTGTGGCGCAAGCAGAACGCAGCAAGTCGCAACGGCAAGCTCAGACGCAAGCCCAGAGGGCGCGCGCTGCCGCCGAGGCAGCATTGCGTGGAACGCAGACCACAAGCCCTGCGCCTGAAAATTTGAGGCAGGATAGCCCTTCGCAGGAACAGCCTGTGCCGGAAGCCGGCCAAAGCACATCCACTGCCATTGTCGACCAAGTACTTTCGCAATTGACCTTGGGCGATGTGGCGTTCAATACGCCCACGGTCATCAATATTGAAGAAACGGTGTCGGTGCGTGTGGCACTCAGCCCCGATCAAGGCCGTGCCGCGGTAAGCGAGCGCATCACCGAACCAGGCGAAGTTGTGGCGGAGTCGTTGCAAATATCCAATTTAATGGAAGCGCGGCTTACCGGCGAGGGCTTCAAGATTGTGGCGGTTACTGCCGAACGGCAGGCCGTATCTTCCGGCATCACCGAGTGGATTTGGGATATTACCCCGGTAGCGGAAGGCAAGCAGCAGCTGACCTTAACCATGGACGCGTTGATAACGGTGAATGGCGCGCTGGTGCCCAAGACCCTGCGTACCTTCCGTAAGCCGATTGAGGTTGAAGTAACGCCCGTGCAACGCGCCGGCGCATTGTTGGGCGAGCACGGAAAATGGGCGTGGAGCACTTTGCTGTTGCCGTTGTGGGCGTGGTTAAGCCGGCGTAAAAAAAATGCGGCCAAGGCTTCGCTGGAAGCATCAAAATAAGCAGACGTTGCAGTAACTCGGGGAAAGTAAATATGTTGAAACGCATTTCGTTGGTTCTGGCATTGGCCGTGTTGGCATCGTGCAGCACAGTGCCGCCACCCATGTCGTCACCACCACCCATGTCGTCACCGCCGCCTATGGCGCCTCCGCCGCCGATTATGTCACCACCGCCACCGCCGCCCATGGCCCCTGCGCCCGCAGCGTTTGTGAATGTGGATGTGTTTTACGCCACCAACCGGTTGCCGGCAACCAAGTTTTCCGAGCAGCCGCCGGTAATGCGTTTTACCGCCACCCGCAGTGCCAACCTTACTTATGGCAAAGCCCGCATCAGCATTCCAAAGAGCCATACCACGGGCGAGTTGGAATCACCGCGTTGGTATTTGCTTGAGTTCGAAGAAGATGTCAATCGCCATATCATTCTTCAAGACGTCAGCCGTCTGCCGGCAAAGACCTATTTCGCAGAACTGGCACAACAGGTCAAGGCATCGAAAGGCAAAAGCGCTTTCGTATTCGTGCATGGCTTCAACGTGAGTTATGGCGATGCCGCCCGACGTACGGCGCAATTGGCCTACGATCTGAAATTCGATGGCGCGCCGGTATTTTACAGCTGGCCTTCGGAGGCCTCGGTGGCCGGTTATTTCAATGATGAAAAGAAAATCGCCGGCTCGGTGCCGCTGATAGAGCATTTCCTTACCGACATGGCCGACCGTTCCGGCGCCCAGAACCTGTATGTGGTGGGCCACAGCATGGGCACCCGTGGTGTAACCCAGGCATTGGCCAATTTAGTGAAACACCGCCCGGATTTGCGCGGCCGTTTCAAGGGCATCATTCTGGCGGCCCCCGATATCGATGCCGAGCAGTTCAAAACCAAAATTGCACCGGCAATGCGTATGGCCAGCAAGCGCATCACCCTGTATACCTCGTCGCAGGATCTGGCTTTGAAGGCCTCGAAGCAAGTGAACGGTGCGCCGCGTGCCGGCGACTCGGCTGAAGGCGTGTTGTTGGTCGACGGCATCGACACCGTTGACGTTTCCGGCGTGGATCAGAGCATTCTGGCGCACTCGTATTTCATGGAATCCGAGCGCGTGATGGGAGATATCCGCGAAATGCTGAAGGGCAATTTGCCTGCTTCGCAACGCAAACCCTTAACCTCGGTGAAATTGCCGAAAGGCATCTTCTGGAAAATCCTGCCGCAATGAACAGCCTGCGCGCCTTCACCCGTGCCGTAAGCCCGTGCATTGCCGATTGTAAACGCCTCATTCGTTTTCCTGCGCTCATTCAAGCGGCCCTGCTATTAGGCGTTTCGGTTACTAGCCTAACGCTGCAAGCTTCTGAGCTCAGCGAGGCCGAAAAAGCCAAGGCGCAGGTGGCGGCCCTGTCTTTTGCTTCACCGTTTAAAATTCCGCCCTCGGCCATTCAAGGCCAAATTCGCTACCGCTTCGCCATTCCTTCAGGCGCGTCTTGGCAGTTTCCGGAAACCGGTGAGCAGCATGTCAGCATTAGTGGTAATACGGTAACGCTGGATATTTGCCGCACCTGCGGCCAAGAGTTGCCACCCTCTGCCGAGGCATTGGCTTTGGCCACACACTTTAATGCCTATGTGGATGACGCGCCGGGCATTCGGCGCTTAGAACGCAAGCGCAATCGCTCGGTAGACCGCACCATGAATGCATTGGTTACAGCGGTACAGGCGCGAATGAATGGCGAAATAAATTTCGTTGGCTATGCTACGGCTAGCCAAGCCTATGCCAAGCGATCGGGCGATTGCACCGAGGTTGCAGTACTCCTTGCTTCGGCAGCACGCAGCCATGGCATTCCGGTACGGGTTGTGTATGGCTGGTTGTATAGCAGCCGTTTTTCCGGCTTAAAGCACCATTTCAGCCCGCATATGTGGGTGCAAGCTTGGAATGGGCAACGCTGGGTAAGTTATGATGCCGGCGTAGGCGCATTCGATGCCGGACATATTGCATTAGGCGTAGGATCGGGTTTGCCCAGCGAGTATGCAAAGGCGGTTGCTATGCAGCCGCGCTTGAAGCTGTTGGATATGGCGGGCATTCGCCCAACAAATAATCAGCCTTGAATTATCGGCAAGCTGGGGATATCGGCATCGTCCACCCATTCGGCCTCGGCACTGTTACGAATACCGCCCACAATTACCGACACAATATCTACGAAAGGCTCTAATTCGGCCGGCTGGGGTGCCGGTTTTGACAGTATTTGCTCTAAATCCAGGGGTGCGTCTTGCGCCGGTGCAGCGGGTAATGTAACGCTATTAATGGTTTTTGAATTAGCAGTGTCGGCCGCTTGGCTGTTTGGTGCGGCGCTGATACTTAATCCCAGCGCCAAAGCCATAGGCAACGCCATACTGTAACGTACACAGATTTTACCTTGGGTATTACTCAGTAAGGCTTGGCGTTCACTGTCATTCAGCGTATCCAAGTTGTACACGGTATGGCTGCAATGCTGGCAGTGGCCAGAAATATGGCGCGTTTGTGCGGCGGGCAAAGGG
>JAHEBG010000235.1 GCA_024642445.1 Gammaproteobacteria bacterium
CTATACGGCTTGGCCATTGGCCGGGTGTTTTTTGCTGAAAGCATGTTCAGTCTGAGAAGCCAGGCTTCAGCACTGGCCTTATACGCGCTAAGCCAAACCCTGAAGCTCTGGCAATGGCCGTGGATAGATGCCCAAATGCAGAATCCGCATTTGACGCTACTGGGTGGCCGCTCATTGCCCAGAACACGCTACTTGGAACTGCTGCAGCAGGCCTGCAGCCAACCCGGCCGTGTGGGCAGCTGGCAGTCGTATTTCAACGCTGAACACGGGCTACGGGATTGAAACGGCGGCCTTGATGGCAATAGCTTTGCACTTATCGAGCAAACCTGTCAAAATAGCGCCTTATTTCAACCAAAGCACCCCATTCTGCATGTCCAAAGACGATTCAATTGAATTCGATGGCACCGTTCTGGAAACCCTGCCCAACACCGTATTCCGCGTAAAATTGGAAAACGGCCATGTCATCACGGCACACATTTCCGGCAGAATGCGCAAAAACTACATCCGTATCCTGACCGGCGATAAGGTCAAGGTTGAGATGACGCCTTACGATCTCAGCAAAGGCCGCATTACCTACCGCGCGAAGTAAGCGCTCAGGTCTCTACAGAAGCCGGCAGCAAGCGCTCGGCTTCCGCCAATGCCGTAACCCGCAACTGGCCGTCCTGAACGGCAACGGTTGCACGCCCGCCGTTTATCAAGGCACCGAACAGCAACTCATCGGCCAACGGACGCTTGATGTTGTCCTGTATCAATCGCGACATCGGACGTGCGCCCATTTGGGCATCGAAGCCATGTTCGGCCAACCATTGCCTTGCTTCCGGCGTTACCGTCAGCACCACATGTTTCTCATGCAGCAGTGCTTCCAACTCGATCAGGAATTTATCGACCACGCGCAGGATATGATCCATTCCCAGCGCCTGGAACTGGATGATGGCATCCAAGCGGTTACGGAATTCAGGGGTGAATTGCTTGCGCAGCACTTCCATGGCGTCGCTGGTGTGGTTTTGTTCCACAAAGCCCATGGTACGGCGTGCCGCCATTTGGGCACCGGCGTTGGTGGTTAATACAATGACCACATTCTTGAAATTGGCTTCGCGGCCGTTGGTATCGGTCAGCACACCGCGATCCATGATCTGCAACAGGATGTTGTAGACATCGGGGTGGGCTTTTTCGATTTCATCCAACAGCAGCACGCAATGCGGTGTTTTCACGATTTTTTCGGTCAACAGGCCGCCTTGATCGAAGCCTACATAGCCCGGAGGCGCGCCGACCAGACGACTGACCGAATGTGCCTCCATGTATTCCGACATATCAAAACGAACCAACTCAACGCCCAACTGCATAGCCAACTGGCGGGTCACTTCGGTTTTGCCAACACCGGTAGGCCCAGCGAACAGGAAGCTGCCGATTGGTTTTTCAGGGTGCCCTAAACCCGAGCGTGACAGCTTAATGGCCGCCACCAGCGTTTCAATAGCCGGGTCCTGGCCGAAAATCAGCATTTTCAGATTGCGGTCAAGGTTCTGCAGCACGTCTTTATCGGATGCCGACACCTGCTTGGTGGGAATGCGCGCCATTTTGGAAACGATCAGCTCAATCTCTTCCATGTCAATGACCGTTTTGCGCAGGTTTTCCGGCAGTAAGCGCTGGCGGGCACCGGCTTCGTCTATGACATCGATGGCCTTATCGGGCAACAAGCGGTCATTAATATGCTTGACCGAAAGATCAACAGCAGCCTGGATTGCGTCGTTGTTGTATTTGACTTCATGGTGCGCTTCGAAGCGCGACTTCAGGCCGTTCAATATAGCCACTGCCTCGCTGAGCGAGGGTTCAGTAATGTCGATTTTTTGGAACCGGCGGGCCAACGCGCGGTCTTTCTCGAATACGCCGCGGTACTCCTGGAACGTGGTCGAGCCGATGCAGCGCAACTCGCCGTTCTGCAACATGGGCTTGATCAAATTGGAGGCATCCATGGTGCCGCCTGAAGCCGAACCGGCCCCAATGATGGTATGGATTTCGTCGATGAACAGCACTGCGCCCGGCTCTTTTTTCAGTTGGGCAAGCACCGCTTTCAGGCGTTTTTCGAAATCGCCACGGTATTTGGTGCCGGCCACCAGCGCACCCAGATCCAACGACCAGATGACTGCGGTTTTCAGCACATCGGGCACCTGCGCTTCGACGATGCGCCAAGCCAGGCCTTCAGCCAGCGCGGTTTTGCCAACGCCCGGATCACCGACATACAGCGGATTGTTTTTGCGGCGGCGGCATAGCACCTGTATGGTGCGCTCCACTTCCTGTTCGCGCCCAATCAACGGATCGATTTTACCTTCACGCGCCAAATCGTTGAGGTTGACCGCAAATTCAAGCAAGGCATTGGCCTTGGCTTCTTCCGGCGCCTCGCCAGAGCCTTGCTCTTCAGCGCGCTCGTCCGGCTGCTCCTGACTACGGGCAACGCCGTGTGACAGATAATTGACCACATCCAGACGGGTAACATCCTGCTTCTGCATCAGATAGACCGCATGCGAATCTTTTTCGCTGAATATAGCCACCAGCACATTAGCACCGGTCACTTCTTTCTTGCCGGACGACTGCACATGATAAACCGCACGCTGTAGCACCCGCTGGAACCCCAAGGTGGGCTGGGTATCACGGCCATCGTCTTCAGGCAAAACCGAAACGTTATCCTTGATAGCCTGCTTAAGGCCTGACATCAGCAGATCAACATCGGCACCGCAGGACTTGAGCACGTTATAGGCCGAGGCATTATCAAGCAGCGCCAACAATAAGTGATCCACGGTCATGAATTCATGACGGGATTCTCTGGCCTGTTTATAGCATTGACCTATCGAAACTTCGAGTTCCTTGCTGAACATATTCGGCTCCTATTGCCTAACCCTACAACGGTTCCATCATACTTAACAGCGGATGGTGGTTATCGCGTGAAAATTCATTGACCAGATTTACCTTTGATTCAGCGACTTCGCGCGAATACACGCCACCAACGGCACGGCCACGGGTGTGAATCTGCAACATCACCTGGGTGGCCTTTTCCTGGTTCATGGCAAAAAACTCCTGCAACACATACACCACGAAGTCCATCGGCGTGAAATCATCGTTGAGCAGAATCACCTGGAAACGGCCCGGCGGCGCTACTTCAGCCTTGGCAACTTCCAGCAAGGCGCCGCCATCAATCCGCCGGTAGGGGGAATTCTCTTCACTCATAGTCTATAAATAGGGCATCAAGACGCAAAATACAAGTGGCCGAAATCGGCGATAATGGACGGATG
>JAHEBG010000236.1 GCA_024642445.1 Gammaproteobacteria bacterium
CGGTAATTACCCGTGCCGACGTGCAGGCGAACAACGCGTTATTGCTGAACGGGCATCCGGCGCTAGGCCACACCTCGGGCTCTACCTCCATGCCTATCAAGGTGTCGTGGCAGCCGGAGCGTCACCGAAGGGAGCGTGAAGATACTCAGCGCTTGCAGCAATGGTACGGTGGGCCACTGACGCCAATGAAGATTGTGGCTTTGGTCACCCACAAAGCCAACGAGCATACGCTTGAAGTGAACAGCCCTTTGCCGGAGCAATGGGCCTTCATCGAAAATCAGGTGCGCTCGCATGGCGCCAACTCCTTGGTGTCCTATCCCACCAATTTGGAGCGCCTTTGTCAGTTTGCCATTGAGCGCGGGTTACAGGCGCCTGCCATCCAACGCATTACCGCCATGTCTGAAACTTATGATGCCCCGCTGGATGGTTTGCTTCGGCAGGTGTTCCCAAACGCAGTGCCGGTGGTGACCTACAGTGCCATTGAATGCGGCAGCATTGCCATTCGCTGCCCGCACCAACCGGATAACCTGCATGTGATGGCGCACAAATTGGGTGTGGAAATTCTGGATGCCGACGGCGAGCCGTGCCAGCCCGGACAGTTGGGCCAAGTGGTTATCACCGATTACTTCAACCGGCACAGCACCTTGATCCGCTATGCGCTGGGCGATCTGGCGGAAACCGCAGTCTGTACCTGCGGCAAAATCGCCTTGCCGGCCATCACCCACATCGCCGGAAAAATGCGTGGCTTGCTGCGCCGTAAAGACGGCAGCCAAATGTTGTTTACCAGCCTATCATCTACCTTCCGCGATTCGCCGGAGATCCGCCAGTTTCAAGTGCTGCAACCGGCACTGCAACGGTTCACGGTCAATGCCGTTCTGCGAGAAGGCTCGGATCCGTTGCCGTTTCAGCAACGCATACAACAGCGTTTTGAAGAAGCGTTCGGTGACGATGCAGAGCTTACCTTCTGCTACATGGACAGCATTGCGCGCGCGCCCAGCGGAAAATATTTTGCTGCTTTGTGCACCGTGGCTGAATCTGCACCATGAGCGCGCCCGTGGAATACCCTCGCGAAGCCATCGCCTTGGCCTTGGCCGAATCGGCGCAGCTGTGCGCACAGAACCCGTTCGGCAATTGTGCCTGGTACCACGCCAGCTGGCCGGTATTGAAGGGGTTGGGCGTGTTTCTTAGTCTGAAGTCCGATGATGATTTCCTGCTTCCGGCTTTGCGTGAAGCCGTTAGCAACGGTGCTAGGCGCGTGTTGATCTCAGGTACCGCCGATGCCGGCATGCTGGCACGCGTGGCTACGCTGTTTGCGCTGGCACCGGATTTGGATATTACCGTTCTGGATTGCTGTCCAATGCCCTTGGCCTTATGTCGGCAACATGCCGAGTTAAGCAATTACAGCGTTCGAACCGTGCAGGCGGATATCCTGAATTTCAAGGATTCCGATGGCTATGATCTGATCTGTACGCATTCGTTTCTGACCTTTTTCAATGCAAGCGATCGCCAGCGCTTGGTGATGCAGTGGTTCGATTTATTGCGCCCCGGCGGCGTTGTGATTACCGCGCAGCGGGTACGTCCGCAGGAAACCGAGGAAATTACCCGTTACCCTGCCGAAGAAGTGACGGCAATGCAAACCAAAGCCGCTTCTTTGGCAAATGAACATGGCCAGGCGCTTGCCGTAAGTGAGGCGCTGGCAATGCACAGCGCAGCCTTATACGGCAACCATCACCGCACGTTTTTGATTGCCGATGCCGACGCATTGCGCGCGCCGTTCGATGCCTGCGGATTTCAGCTGCAGCATTTTGCGCCGCCGCCCGATGACGCACCGATACGCGATGTGCCGGGTGCGCCCGGCAATGCACAAGCAGCCCGTTGGCGCATATTGGCGCGCCGCATCGGATAATTGCAATTCAGCAAGCCGCTTTCGGTTTAGTGTTCGCGTGCCCGACGCAAGCGCGAGCCGATGAATTGCCGGTACAGATCACGCAAAATCAGGAAGCCGATGATTACCAGTAGAAAGGTAAATACGCGTTCCGGAGCAATGCCGATGCCCAATTTGTTGAGTACCGGTTTCAGCAGCAGTACCCCGTAATGTTCGGCCTGCGAAAATCCGGGAGCCACATACTCATGCGCCAGTGTTGCGCCCATCTCACCCGCGTCTACCGAGGATTTCGAAGAAAATGCCAAAACCCAGACCGCGGCCACGGCCAGCGTCAGCGCCAATAAGGCAAAAGCCAGAGTGCGTTTGCGCCGAGGCTTGACCGCAGGGGCCGTGTCAATCGGTTCTGGTACGCTGGCTTTCATCGCCGGCGCCGGGCTGGCGCTATTGGCCATTTGCATCGTTGGGGTGCCGGCAGTATCGGTACTTTCCGTTTTCAGTTGCGACAAAGCCGCAATCAATTCCTGGGTTTCTTTCTGACGTTCCGCGCGCTCGCTGGCCATGAGTTTGGCCAATGCAGCGTTGTCATCACGGGCTTGCCGTCGGTCTTGTAAATGTTTTTCCGGTTCTTCGGGATCATGGCTTTCGAACATCCACAGGCACACCAATGAGACCGGAAAGCCCAACATGATAGCCACCACCACAAACCGGATGGCCCAGGTGGGAATATCGAAATACGGAAACACGCCGGTGGCAACCTGCACAATGACCCAGCCGGCAACCACATACATGACGCCGCCACGATAGATCTGCCGGCGTTTGAGTTCACTGAGAAAACTCGGCTTATTCATGCTGACCCCCTGGTGCTGTTCGGCCGCGCAGCGGCAGACACAACATAGAGGCATTGTCAGTACTTTAGTCGGCCCGGTCAAGGCAAAAACGGCAATCCGTGCATGTTGTTTTTCAGACAGAATTCGTTCATATACATTTTTTGAAAAATGCGAATTCGTCGATACCGTAATACCCAAGCCCGACAGAAATTTTCTGCGTTGCGGGCATGTGTTTACTGCGCTATCCTGAAAGCAAGCCTACGGACCAAATTACGGCAATACCCATTTGCACGGCAAATGCCGTGAAGCGCAGGGTTACCGCCGTGGCCGACAATGAGCTGAGGTGGATCAGTGATTGCAGCACCCGTGCCGCCAGAAAGGCATACGCCAAGGGATCGGTGATGGCGGTTTTCCCGGTAACTGCCGCAATCAGCAACAGCCCGCCGAAAATTGGCAATCCCTCAACACAGTTGGCATGGGCGCGGGCCAGGCGCTGCATGAACGGCGACAGATTGGCGTTGTCCGGGCTGAAGCCATTGGCGGCAACGGCTTTTGTCAACACCAGCTTCG
>JAHEBG010000237.1 GCA_024642445.1 Gammaproteobacteria bacterium
AGCCGGCAAGGATTACGCCCTAATTGCGCGCCGCAAGGGCACAATGGATGCTGCGGAAGAAATTTTGTTTGATCAAAATGCGATGGCCGAGGGCAAGGGCTATTTCGCCATCGGCGATTGGGAAATCAGCCCAGATAACCGCTTGGTGGCTTGGGCCGAAGACACCATTGGCCGCCGGCAATACCGTTTGTGGGTAAAGAATCTGGGCACGGGTGAGGTCTATGCCGACCGGGTGGATAATGTCGAGCCCAACCTGGTGTGGGCGGATGATAACCGCACGGTTTTTTATATTGAAAAAGATCCGGTCACCTTGCTTAGCAAGCGGGTTAAACGCCATGTGTTGGGCCAGGATGCCGCCAGTGATGACGTGGTCTATGAAGAAGCCGATGACAGCTTCTACATGGGTATCCGCCGCAGCCGCTCGGATGCGTTTATCTGCATTGACGTGGAGAGTACGGTCAGCAGTGAGATGCGTTATACCTCGGCGGCATCACCCGGTGAATTCTCGGTATTCGCACAGCGCCAGCGTGATGTTGAATATGCAGCCGATCATCTTGATGGCCGCTGGGTGATCCGCACCAACTGCAACGCGCCGAATTTCAAGCTGATGACATTGGCTGACAACCGGGTTCTTGGCGAGCGTGCCGACTGGCAAGACTTGGTGCCTCATTCGGGTGACGTGTTCATTGAAGGCTTTGAACTGTTCAAAGGCTTTATTGCCATTGAAGAACGCTCCAACGCCCTGCTGCGACTTCGCATTTTGGACGATGCCGGCAACAGCACATTCGTGGCCTCCGACGAACCGGCCTATACCATGGGCTTGAACACTAATGCTGAGCCGGACACCGACTGGCTACGTTACGGCTACACCTCATTGACCACGCCGAATACGGTGTATGAGGTCAATATGAAAACCGGTGAACGCAAACTGCTGAAGCGCGATCCGGTGCAGGGCGGCTATAACCCGGACGATTACGTGACCGAACGGCAATGGGCAACCGCTCGAGACGGTACAAAAATTCCGGTGTCGTTGGTGTATAAAAAAGGCTTCAACAAAGACGGGTCGGCTGCCTTGCTGCAATACGCTTACGGCAGCTACGGTCTCAGCAGTGACCCGCGTTTCTCGATTACCCACGTTAGTCTGCTCGACCGTGGCATGGTGTATGCCATTGCCCATATCCGTGGCGGCCAGGAGATGGGTCGCGCCTGGTATGACAGCGGCAAGTTGCTCAATAAGACCAACACTTTCAGCGACTTCATCGATGTGACCCGCTTTCTGGTGACGCAGGGTTATGCAGCCAAAGACCGTGTCGCTGCCTATGGTGGCTCGGCCGGTGGTCTGCTGATGGGTGCCATTGCCAATATGGCGCCACAGGACTACACCTTGATCATTTCGCAAGTGCCGTTCGTGGACGTTGTCACCACCATGCTGGATGAAAGCATCCCGCTGACCACCAACGAATACGACGAGTGGGGAAATCCGGCCGACAAGGTCTTTTACGACTGCATGCTGGAGTATTCGCCGTATGATCAACTGTCCCGCCAGGCGTATCCGAAAATATTCATTGGAACCGGGCTGTGGGATTCGCAGGTGCAGTATTTCGAACCGGCCAAATATGTGGCCAAGCTGCGTGAGTACAAAACCGATGCCCATCCGGTAGTGTTCCGGATCAATATGGAAGCCGGTCATGGCGGAAAGTCCGGGCGCTTCCAGCGCTATAAGGAACTGGCCGAGCAGTTTGCCTACATGCTGGATGTTTTGGCGGTGGGCTAAAGCCCAAGTGCAACCGAAACCGCTATACTTTCCCCATGAACAAAAAATCGCTAATCCTGTGCTGCGTCGCCCTTTGTCTGGCTTTTCTGGTATCGGCGTGTGGCAATAAAGGCCCCTTGGTAAAACCCGCACCCGAAAAATCCGAGGCCGGAGCCGCCCGCTGATGCGTGTGCGTTTCACCAAAATGCACGGTGCCGGCAACGACTTTGTGGTGTTGGACTGCCGCAACGGTGAAGCGCTGCCCGACGCGGCGGTTATTGCACGCATGGCATGCCGGCATACCGGCATTGGCTTCGATCAACTGTTGATTATCGAGACGCCGCGCAGTTCCGATGCATTGGCCGCCTACCGAATTTTGAACCAGGACGGCAGCAGCGCCCAACAATGCGGCAACGGCGCCCGTTGTGTGGCGCACTGGCTGGTACTGAATGGGGCGGTCACGGCAACCGAATTCGTTCTGGACAGTCCGGCCGGACGCATGCCGGTGCAGCGCACAGATACCGGCTACTGCGTGGATATGGGGCCGCCGTCATTTAATCCTATAGAAATCCCTTTGCAGACTGAAGCTGAAGCGCCGTCTTATCCGTTTGAATTCCACGGCAAGAGTTGGCCGTTCCATGCCGCGTCGATGGGCAATCCGCACGCGCTGTTCATCGTCGAAACAGTCGATTCGGCTCCGGTGGCAGATTTGGGCGCGGCATTGCAGGCCTCGGGTAAGTTTCCGGAAGGTGTCAATGTCGGCTTCGCCGAAATTCTTGACCGTAACCGTATCCGCCTGCGGGTGTTTGAGCGCGGCGTGGGAGAAACCCTGGCCTGCGGCTCCGGCGCCTGTGCCGCTGCTGCCTGTCTGATTCGCGCAGGTCACACCGATCGGGCACTGACAGTACAACTGCCCGGTGGTACGCTGAGCATTGAATGGCCGGAAGATTTCGCAGGCATCCGCATGACCGGTCCGGCTGTGCGCGTTTTTGAAGGAGAGTGGATACATGATTGATGAACGCCCGGAAAAACTCAGCGCCCATGAAGTGGCGGTCTGGTTACGCCGACACCCTGATTTTCTGGCGCAGTTCCCGGATTTGGCCACCACGCTGGTGGTGCCGCGTGAAGACGGAAAAACCGCTTCGCTGTCCTCGTATCAGCTCGAGATTCTGCGCGATAAAAACAAAGAACTGAACCGGCGGATGCATGAGCTCAGCTTGAATGCGCTGGCCAACGAAAAACTTACCCACAACATCCATGAGTTGTGTCTGGCGATGTTGCGTGCACGCAAGCCGGCCGATGTGGTGCACAGTCTGGTGGCTTGCCTGAAAGCCGATTTCAGCAGCGAGTCGGTGCGCATTGTGAGTTTTGTTGCGGTGCCGGGAATGACGGATGACGGCTACCGTGAGATCGCCTCCGATGACCCGAGCCTGCAGCCGTTCGCCGACTGTCTGCGCATGAACGAGCCGATCTGCGGCCGTCTGAATCCGGAAAAACTGCCGGTCT
>JAHEBG010000238.1 GCA_024642445.1 Gammaproteobacteria bacterium
AAAACCGGCACGATCTGAGTTTGGCATTGCGTGGTACCGGCGAGGCCATCTGGACTTGGCATCTGGATACCCAGGAAATCAGCCAAGTCGGTTTTGAGCCCCTGACCGAAGGGCATTTTCCAAAACGGGTTAATGCCATCGAATTCATCCAAGTATTCATCCATCCCGAAGATGCACCGGATTTCCAGGATGCATTGGACAAACACTTGCAGGGCATCAGCCCACACTTTGAAGTCAGTTACCGTTTGCGTCACTACAAGCAAGGCTGGGTATGGGTTAGTACGCGTGGCCGCATTGTCGATCGGGATATCCACGGTAATCCGTTGCGTATTGCCGGAGCCAGCCGCAATATCAATAACGAGCGTCAATTCGAAAGCGACAGCCGGATTGCCCTGGCAGTGGTCAAAAGTATGGCGGAAGCCGTTGCCGTGGTCGATCTGCAGTTTCGCTTTGTCTCAATCAACCCGGCGTTTTCCAAAGTCACCGGATACCTCCCGGGCGAAATCCTGGGCAAAAGCCGGGCCTTGCTCAACACCCATCAACACAGCCGTAGTTTCTATGCAGGCATTCAACGGCAGCTCCAGGAAAACGGGCATTGGGCCGGTGAGCTTTGGCAACGTCGCAAAGACCAAGGCGATTTCCTGTCCCAGGTCGAAGTTTCGGAAGTTCTGGACAGCCGAGGCCAGCGCACCCATTACGTGGCTGTTGTCAACGACATCACTGACAGTAAGCGTATTGAACAAGAGCTGATCCACCTTGCCAATTACGACTCGCTTACCGGCCTGCCCAGCAGGCCATTACTTATCGAGCGCATGGGCAAAGCCATCGTTAATGCACGTCGCAAACAGAAGCGCGTGGCTCTGCTGTTCCTCGACCTGGACAACTTCAAGAACATCAATGATTCACTGGGGCACACCGCTGGCGACCGACTGTTGGTGGTGGTGGCGCAACGCCTGATGGCCGCCACCCATGAACAGGGCATGGTAGCGCGTCTTTCCGGCGATGAATTCGTGGTGCTTATTGAAGCCGCAGAAGACGACCAGCAAATACGCGATTGTGCGACGCGAGTTTTGGCACAGTTCAACAATCCCATCCGCCTGGGTGAAAACCATTCAGCCAACCTCACCGGCTCAATCGGCGTCAGCGTTTTCCCCGATCATGCCCAGACCCCGTCCGACCTTCTGAAATACGCGGATATCGCGATGTATCAAGCGAAAACCGAGGGGCGAAACACCGTCCAGTACTTCAATGAAGACATGGACGCCAAATCCCGTTACCGTGCGCAGTTGCTGAGCGCACTGAAGATGGCGCTGTCTCGCGGAGAATTCAGCCTGAATTTTCAGCCAAGAATGCGTCTGGAAAACAATCAAATCATCAGTACCGAAGCCCTGCTTCGCTGGAACAGCAAGGAAATGGGTTCGATATCGCCGGCCGTGTTCATTCCCTTGGCAGAAGAATCCGGACAGATCATTGAAATCGGTGAGTGGGTCATTGAACAGGCCATCCGTACTCTGGGGCGCTGGCATCAGGAAGGCATGAGCCATATCAGTATGTCCATCAATGTTTCGGCACTGCAGTTGCAGCGCAGCAATATCGCCAAGCAGATCAGCACATTGATTCAGGAGCACCGGATTCCAGAGTATTGCGTTGAGCTGGAAATTACCGAATCAATGATTCTTGGTCAGAATGCCCAGCCGCTGGCCAATCTCTGGGCGCTCAAAGATCTCGGCGTAACTCTATCACTGGATGATTTCGGTACCGGGTACTCCTCCTTGTCCTACCTTAAACAACTGCCGATTGATGCCCTCAAAATTGACCAGAGTTTCATCCGCGAAATCGGGCCAAACCTCAATGACAACACCTTGGTTCAGACCATCATTGCCTTGGGCCACTCGCTCGGCATGGTCATGGTGGCTGAAGGGGTAGAGCATGAAGAACATGTCGATATGCTCAAAACCTTCGGATGCGATGAAATCCAGGGGTACTGGCTGGCGAAACCGATGCCCGATGAAATCTGCCTTCAGTTTATGCGCGACCATGAGGCCCGAAACCGCGATGGCGATGCGATTTCCCAGCTTGACTCCGATGTCAATGCCTAATAGGGTATGGAAATGACCACACCCGATCATTCTTCGCAAATACTAGACCTTTCCAAGCGCCTTGACCGCTTGCTGGAAGCCACGCGCAAACTCACGGCTGAAAATCTGGGGCTGAAACAGCAGCTGGATGCACTTAACCAAGAGCGCACGGCTTTGCAAGGCAAACATGCCATGGCCCGCCACCGTGTGGAAGCAATGATCGGCCGCCTGAACGATCTGGAGCAAAGCGATGAGTAATGCTGTAACCATTAAAATCATGGATCGCGACTATACGGTGGGCTGCCCGGAACATCAGGTAGACAGCCTGCAGTCAGCGGCCCGATTACTGGATAAGCAGATGCGTGAAATCCAGGGCGACCACAAATCGGTCAGTCTTGAGCGTGTAGCGGTTCTGGCTGCGCTCAATATCGCGCACGATTTGCAGATGCTCCGCGAATCACGCGAAAAATCCGATGGCGTCATCGGCCGCAATCTCGGTGAGATGAACCGCAAGCTCGACGATCTGTTCGACACCCTTCCCCGCTAACAATCCTTTCACTGCAACGCGCTATAATGAAACTGCGTCCTCTGCCGTGTTTGACAGCGTGCTCAACATTAGCCCTTGACCCATAAACACGACCCGGGAGCCGGTCGAACCGTCGGTGTGCATGTCCGCCTGTGTCGCGGAAAGCCTAAAGACGGCAAGCCGGTACCCACTTGATCCTAGGGATCAAGGTCGTTGGCCCGCATCGGCATGGCGGAGGACTCCTTAATTTATCGGGGATCGCATGCGCGCACCGCTACGACAGACCTTGAAAACCGCCCGCAACGATTTGGCCGTGCCAGAAAAAATGGCAGCCGCGGAAACCGTCGCACAGCGTCTGTTGATACACCTTCCCGCATCCGGCGGCTACCTCGGCGGCTACTGGGCTTGCAACGGTGAACTGCCTCTGCACCGGCTGCAGATGCAGCTGCCGCCAAACTGGGTCTGGTGCCTTCCTGTGGTAGGTGCCGAGCGGCAATTGCGCT
Source organism: Gammaproteobacteria bacterium (assembly GCA_024642445.1). GTDB lineage: Bacteria > Pseudomonadota > Gammaproteobacteria > Xanthomonadales > Xanthomonadaceae > Arenimonas. Next base: position 3,108 of record JAHEBG010000238.1, read on the forward strand.
TTGCACCTTGGCGCGCCGGTGATGACTTGGGCAGCAACCGCTACGGAATCCCCGAGCCGATGCTGGACTGGGATGCCTGCCTGCTTCCCGAGGCCATGCAGGCGGTGATATTGCCTATTCTGGGGTTTACCCGTGAGGGCTTA
>JAHEBG010000011.1 GCA_024642445.1 Gammaproteobacteria bacterium
GAAGCCTTGGCGCAGCGTCTGGCATCAGAACGCATTGACGTAACCCAGCCGGGTCGTGGCCTGTTACCGGCCAACGCCCATCCGGTCAGCAAAACGCTGGAGCGCATCAGCGAAATTTTCTCGCGGCTTGGTTACCAGACCGCGCAGGGCCCGGAAGTGGAAGACGATTGGCATAACTTCGAAGCGCTGAATTTTCCGCCGCATCATCCGGCGCGTGCCATGCACGATACTTTTTACTTTCCCAGTGGCCATCTGCTGCGTACGCATACCTCCGGTGTGCAGGTGCGCTTCATGCAGAACAATGCGCCACCGTTCCGCATGATTGCCATGGGTAAAGTCTACCGTTCCGATTCCGACCAGACACATACGCCGATGTTCCATCAAATGGAGGGGCTGTTGGTGGATGAAACCTCCAGTTTTGCCGATTTGAAAGGCACCTTGGCGGCTTTCGTCCGGGCTTTTTTCGAACAGGATTTCGAAATGCGGTTCCGCCCCAGCTACTTCCCGTTTACCGAGCCTTCGGCGGAAGTGGATATCGCCTGGCAACAACCCGACGGCAGCACACGCTGGTTGGAAGTGCTGGGTTGTGGCATGGTGCATCCGCAGGTATTGCGCAACTGCGGCATTGATCCGGAACGTTACAGCGGCTTTGCCTTCGGACTGGGTATCGAGCGCTTTGCCATGTTGCGATATGGCGTCAACGATCTGCGCAGTTTTTTCGAAAACGATACCCGTTTCCTTAAGCAGTTTGCCTGAACCGGCAGTGCCTTCACGCACCCTTGGATGATTGAACGATGAAATTCCCCGTAAGTTGGCTCCGACAGCACATTCAGACCGATGCCACGCCGGAAAAACTGGCTGAGGTACTCACGGCTATCGGTTTGGAAGTGGAAGAGCAACAGGCCGTTGGTGCTGGCTTGGAAGGTGTGGTTGTGGCCGAAATCCTGTCCTTGGAAAAACACCCCGAAGCCGATCGATTGAATGTGTGTCAAGTGGCCGTAGGTAACGGTCAGCAGGTTCAGATTGTATGCGGTGCGCCGAATGCCCGTGCCGGCTTGAAAGCCCCATTGGCACAGATCGGCGCAGTATTGCCCGGTGATTTCAGCATCAAAGCGGCCAAGCTGCGCGGTGTCGATTCGGCCGGCATGTTGTGTTCGGCAAAAGAGCTGGCCATCGATACCGATGCTTCTGGACTTCTCGAGTTACCGGACGATGCGCCGGTGGGCAGTGCTCTGGCGGCGTATCTGGGCTTGCCCGATACCCGTTTTGAATTGAAGCTGACACCGAACCGTGCCGATTGTTTTTCACTGCGCGGAATTGCATTCGATCTTGCCGCAGCGCTGGAAACCCAAGTGCTGCCCATGGCCATCACGGAAGCAGCAATAACCAGTTCCAGTTCGGTAGCCGTTTCGGTCAGCGCCGTTGAGCAATGCCCACGTTACTGTGGCCGCATCATCGAAGGCCTCAATCCTGTCGCACAAACGCCAGTGTGGATGCGCGAGGCGCTCAAGCGTTCGGGAATCCGTCCGGTTTCCGCCTTGGTCGATATCACCCAATACGTCATGCTTGAACTCGGCCAGCCGATGCATGCCTTTGATGCCGATTTGCTGCAAGGTTCAATTGAAGTGCGTCGTGCCGTTGCCGGTGAGCAATGCATGTTGCTTGACGGAAAAACGGCGGAATTGACCGAACAGTTCACAGTCATCACCGATGCCTCGGGCGTCATCGCAGTGGCTGGCGTCATGGGCGGATCAGGCAGCAGCGTTGGCACAGCCACCACTCGCGTGTTTCTGGAAAGTGCCCATTTCGCTCCGGACGCCATCATAGGGCGCGCACGTAAGCTGGGCTTGCACACCGATGCCTCGCACCGTTTTGAGCGCGGCGTAGATCCCGCGCTGCCCATGCTGGCGCTGCAGCGCGCAACCGAATTGGTATTGCAGATCATGGGTGGCAACGTTGGCCCCATCAGCTGTGCCGAAGCCGTGCAGCATATTCCGGTTCCAGCCACCGTTGTGCTTCGCAAGTCTCGGCTTGAACGTATTCTCGGAATCCAGGTACCAGATACGCAGGTGCAACAGATTCTGCAGGCGTTGGGTATGCGCGTTGAAACGTTGGCCGACGGTTGGTCGGTTACCGCGCCCAGCAGACGTTTCGATATCGCCATTGAAGAAGATCTGATCGAAGAAATCGCCCGAATTGTAGGCTACGAAAAGATTCCGATGCGCACCCCCAGCGGCCAAGTGCCTTTGGTAGCGCGCAGCGAGCGGTCTTTGGATGAAACGGCCATGCGTGCGCAGTTGCTGGCCATGGATCTTCAGGAAACCATCAATTACGCATTCGTTGAAGCCACATTACTTGATACCTGGAATCTGGCACAAGATGCGCTGGTGTTATCCAATCCACTCAGTGCTGAAATGGCGGTAATGCGTACCTCCCTGCTGCCGGGATTGATTGAAAGCCTCAAAGCCAATGCTGCCCGTCAACAAACACGCATACGGTTGTTCGAAATGGGCAGGGTGTTTAGCCGTCAAGCTGCCGATGCACCGCTCGAGCGCCAGTGTCTGTCAGGCGTATGTCTGGGCCCGGCATTGCCCGAGCAGTGGAGCGGAAAATCCGCACCCGTAGATTTTTACGATGTCCGCGCCATGGTGGATGCTGTGTTGGCCCGCGCGGGCTTTATGGCGACCTATCAGGCAGTGGATTTGCCCTACCTGCATCCCGGCCGATCGGCACGGGTGCTGGTTGGCGGAATTTCAGTGGGTGTTGTCGGCGCTTTGCACCCGCGTTTGAATAAATCGCTGGATTTGCCCGGCGATGTCTACGGCTTCGAGCTGGATTTATCTGCCTTGCCGATTCGGAATCTTCCCAAAGCAGCGCCGGTATCGCGCTTCCCCAGCGTGCGCCGTGACTTAGCGCTGATTGTGCCTGACGACGTGAGTTGGTCAGAAATTGAGGCCTGCGCACGCAAATCCCTGGGGCAAAGTCTGCAATCCATCGTGCTTTTTGACGTCTATCGTGGCGCTGGGTTACCCGATTTGTCAAAAAGTTTGGCTATGGGCTTGATTTTGCATGAATTTTCGCGCACTCTAAACGACTCAGAGGTTGAACAGGCGGTTTCAGGTCTGTTGGCTGCGCTGGCACAGGATTGCCGAGCTACACTTCGCGCCTAATATAAACATTGAACAGAGGCTAGTTATGGCATTGACCAAAGCAGAAATGGCAGACCGCTTATTCGAAGAAGTGGGATTGAACAAGCGTGAGGCGAAGGAATTCGTCGACATGTTTTTCGATACCCTGCGTACCGCACTGGAATCCGGCCGCCAGGTAAAACTCTCCGGTTTCGGTAATTTCGATCTGCGCCGCAAGAACCAGCGTCCCGGGCGAAATCCAAAAACCGGCGAAGAAATTCCCATTACCGCGCGCACGGTAGTGACATTCCGTCCTGGCCAGAAATTAAAAGAACGCGTGGAAAATTATGCTGGATCCGAGCAGCAATAAAGAACTACCCGAGATTCCCGCCAAACGCTACTTCACTATCGGTGAGGTCAGTGAGCTTTGTGATGTGAAACAACATGTGCTGCGCTACTGGGAAACCGAATTCGAATCCTTGAATCCGGTAAAGCGGCGCGGCAATCGTCGCTATTACCAGCACGGCGATGTTATGAAAGTGCGCGAAATCCGCGATTTGCTTTACCATCAGGGCTATACCATTGGTGGCGCACGTCTGCGCTTGGAAGGCAATAAACGCGGCGCTGGTGTTAACGGAGCCGATGCTGCGGCCGTTGCAAGACTGCGTAAAGATCTGGAAGAAATACTGCTTCTGCTCGATTGATGCCTTCGGCTTAACGTATAATACCGGTTCGATCGGGGCGTAGCGCAGCCTGGTAGCGCACTAGCATGGGGTGCTAGGGGTCGTGAGTTCGAATCTCACCGTCCCGACCAAAAAATCCCAAAGGACGAACCCGGTGTTCGTCCTTTTTTATTGCCGATCAGAACAGTTCGCTGTCCAGTGCCATCAATGTGCTGCTGCCACTGCGCAGTGTGCTGGCATGTTGTGTGGCGCGGGGCAGAATACGGGAAAAATAGAAGCGCGCGGTTTCGGTTTTCGAGGTTGCCAAGGCAGCATCGCTTGAACTCTGTGCCGCCTGTGCCATTTCCGCCCACCAATAAGCCAAACAGACATAAGCAGATAAAAACAGGTAGTCGTAGGAGCTGGCGCCCAGGGTTTCCGGGTCGTTGCTCACGTTATCGGCGACTTCGGCAGTAACATCCGACCACAGCGCTGCAGCACGCTGCAGTTGCGGGCAGAACTCGCTTTCCGGATGTTTCTGGCAGAACGCGTTGATCTGGCCAATGAACTGCTTCAAGCCGGCGCCTTGGCTGTGCAGGGTTTTACGGCCCAGAAGATCCAGCGCCTGAATCTGGGTGGTGCCTTCGTAGATGGTGGTGATACGGGCATCACGGGCCAATTGTTCCATGCCCCATTCCTGTACATAACCGTGGCCACCGAAACATTGCAGGGCATGGTACGCGCACTCATTGGCCCATTCGGTGAGCGCCGCTTTGACAATGGGCGTTAAAAATCCGAGAAACATTTCGGCCTCAGCTTTGTCCTGCGCGCTTTGCGCTCGATCGGCTTTATCAATTTGCAGTGTTGCCTGATAGGCCAAGCAACGCGCACCTTCGGTCAACGCCTTGCAGGTTAGCAGCATGCGCCGTATATCCGGATGCACGATAAGAGGGTCGGCCGCTTTCTCAGGGAATTTGGCGCCACCAAGTGCGCGTGATTGCAGCCTGTCCTTTGAATAGGCCAGTGCATTCTGATACGCGCGATCCATCAGACCCAAGCCTTGCAGGCCCACGGCAATACGAGCGGAATTCATCATGGTGAACATAGCATTCAAACCGCGGTTCGGTTCGCCAATCAGATAGCCTTTGGCTTGGTCGAAATTCATCACGCAGGTGGCCGATGCATGAATGCCCATTTTGTGTTCGATAGAGCCACAACGCACGCTGTTGGCTTGTTCTAAACTGCCGTCTTCATTGACATTGATTTTCGGCACGATGAACAAAGAGATGCCCTTCACGCCGGCCGGTGCATCGGGCAGTCTTGCCAGCACCAGATGAATGATGTTCTCGGTTAGGTCGTGTTCGCCACCGGTAATGAAAATCTTGGTGCCGGTTACGGCATAGCTGCCGTCGGCATTCGGGACGGCGCGGCTTTTCAACAACGCCAGATCGGAACCGCAATGCGGTTCGGTTAGGCACATGGTGCCGGTCCAGTTGCCTTGGATAATAGGCTTCAGGAATACGTTTTGCTGCCATGCATTGCCATGGTGTTTCAATGCTTCCACCGCGCCATGTGAAAGCAGAGGATAATTGCCCCAGCTCAGGCAGGCGGCATCAATCATTTCCTTGAACACGCAGGCCAGGCTTTCAGGCATGCCTTGACCGCCTAGGGCATCGGAGGCGGTGAGACCGCTCCAGCCGGACTCCACGAATTGGCTGTAGGCCTGTTTGAATCCGGCAGGTGTGCGCACTGTTCCGGTGTCTTTATCGAAATGGCAACCTTCGGCATCGCCACTGCTGTTGATCGGGGCCAGCACGTTTTCGGCAAAGTTGGCGGCTTCCTGCAAAATGGCATCAAGAAGTTCACGTTCGGTATTGTCGAATTTGAGATCGCCATACAGTTGTTCGGCATTCAATACGTTGAATAGCACGAACTGCATATCTTTCAATGGGGCTTTATAGGTATTCATAGGTAGTTTGGGTTAGGTGTTAGCGGAAAACGCCATTCAATCCCGGGGCGGGATTGAGGCGGCCTTCATATTTTAAAGGGTAGCTTTTGCTGGGCTTGATGCTGTCCAGTTCACCTTCGAGCACATAACGTACCGACTGCGATTTTTGCAGACGCTCGTTAAGAACTCGGTTTGATTCGGCATTAAATGCCACCGGAAGGGTAAGGATTTCGGCATTGCTTGCACCCACTTTGAGGGTATCCAAGGCCGTAATCTGGGCCCATTCACCATCTTGGATGCGGATCTTCAGGCGCAAATTGTTGAATTGCATGGCGCCATTACTGAAATTCTGCAATCGAACTTGTGCTTTCCAAACACCTTCGGTGTCGCGTTGCAACTCTTGCAAATTGGCCTGTGGAGGAAAGTACCTAACCACTGGGCCGCTGACGCAGGCACTGAGCAGTAAAATAAGAAGCGAAATCACAGGGACGTGTAGGCGCATAGCGAATGTTCCGTAGGCTGAATCAAAATCATACCATCGTAGCGCTGTTGCCGGTTTGCCAAGGCGTGTGGAAACGGTGAAAATGTCTAATGATTAATCATTCGGCAATGCTGAGCGCGTTTTTGTTCTTGTGCACGGGATCGGCGGCGTTTTCTGCCGTTGCTGCCCATGCGCCAGATCGTTACCGGCACGTGCTGAACGCCCAAGAACTGCAAGATCTAAGTATGGAGCCGGCATACGCTGCTTTCGTAAGACCTTTGTCTGGAAACATACTGTATGTGCGGATACCGCTTTTTCATGCAAAAACTTCCAGCCAGTTGCATTCTGAATTGAAAGCTTTACCGGCGGGCCACGGTCTACGAAATGTAATATTGGATCTAAGAGCCAATCATGGGGGCATCATCAATGCAGCCATCGAGGTTGCCGATGAGTTTATTGCAGCGGGTGTTCTGGCCAGAACGGCGGGCATCGAGGATCAGCCGGATATGGTGTTCATGGCCACACCCGAGGGGTTTCTGCAGGGTGGACGCGTTTTGGTATTGATGGATGGCCAAACGGCATCGGCTGCCGAGCTACTGGCCGGAATTCTGCGGGTGAATGCCAACGCCAAGCTGGCAGGGCGCAACAGTTTCGGCAAAAGTGCCGTTCAGGCCAGGGATATGCAGGCTGATGGCAGTATTCTGGCGCATACGGTGGCGCATTATTATTTCTCGGACGACAGCAGTGTACCTGACAAGGGGCTGCAACCGGATTTGATCTGGCCCTTGCGTTTGGTCAACAAGACAATTCCAAGCCACCAGAGCAATGCTGAACGCTTGCGTCTGGACCCTGCTTTAAAGCGGGCGCGACAGGACGTAATAAAAGAAAAACCCCGCTGATGCGGGGTTTTAAATGGTGGCCAATCTCGGAATCGAACCAAGGACACAGGGATTTTCAATCCCTTGCTCTACCAACTGAGCTAATTGGCCGTCGCGCATGAACCGCGAGCTGACTATTGTAGGTGCTGGCGGTCTTTTCCGCAAGCCCACAAACCTGAAATCGGACTGAATGGCGAAAGCGCGGCTCTGGCTTTCATGCTGGCGGTTTGATAGCGTGCATATATCCTCTGTTTAAGGAATCTGCCATGAAAACACCTGCGCTGGTAATGATGCTGTTGATAGCCATGCCGTCGTTTGCCAGTGAGCGCAAGCAGTCGATGATGGAAAAAATGCAGGCACGCAAAGCCTTTGTATCCCAATTTGCCCAGGAGCCCAAGGCCAGCGTGAGCTTTTTGCGTCAATATGATTTTGAACCACTGGGCCAGCACAGTTTATTGTTATACGAGTCGATGAATCGCGCGTATCTGGTGGAAATTGAAGACTTCTGTACGGATTTGCCCTGGGTTATGGCTATCGGTATCGATACCAATACCTCGAACCTCAACGCCAAATTCGACAGCATCCATGTGCGAGACAGGTCATGCCGTATTTTGGAAATTAGGCCTGTGGATGTCAAGGCCATGAAGGCCGAACAGAAGCGCCTTAAGGCCGAAAAGAAGGCTGCGGAAACCGCCGACAGCTAAGCACTTAAGCCGGTATGTAGCCTTTTGGCTTATCCGCGCCACCATCAAACAGAAACTTTTCCATTTCCGCCTGCAGAAAGGCCCGGTGTTTCGGATCCAGCGGAGACAGGCGGTTTTCATTGATTAGCATGGTCTGATGTGCCAGCCATTCGGCCCAGGCAGTTTTACCGATGTGATTGAACACCCGCTGGCCGATTTCTCCCGGCCAAGGCGCGAAATCGAGGCCCTCGGTTTCAGTTTGCGACTTTTCACAAAATACAGTACGGGTCATGGCAGGGCCTTCAAAAGTTTACGGATAGGCGAGGGCAGGCCGTGTTGGTCCAGTGCATCCAAGCCAATCCAATGCAATGCATCATTATCGCGTATTTGCGGCATTGCCGTGGGTACATTCCACAGCAAAGGTTTTATCAGTAGCCGGTAATGGCTGAAGCCGTGCAAGACAGGAGGCAGTGTCAGTGCCGCCTGTGACAACGGCGCATACACTAGCGCTTGATTTTCAGCGTCTTGCAGGGTTTCGGCCTCGGGCAAGGAGTACAGTCCGCCCCACAGTCCAGCTTCCGGGCGTCTTTGCATCAATACCCGGCGCGAGTCGTCACGCATTACCAGCATGAAGCGTTCCTGTTGTGGCAGCGGAGCACGTTTTTTACGGGCGGGAAAATCGGCAATACAATCTGTAGCCAAAGCAAGGCAATTACTGCGCATGGGGCAATCACTGCAGCGGGGCTTGCTGCGCGTGCATAGTGTGGCGCCCAAGTCCATCAGGGCCTGGGTGTAGTCAGCCATGTTTTCGGATGGCAATAAGGATTCCGCAAGCTGCCAAAGGCGGTTATCCAAGTCTGCAGTTCCAGCCTGTCCCTTCGGGGTGAATACCCTAGACAACACCCGCTTCACATTGCCGTCCAATACGGCATGCCGTGCACCAAAAGCCTGGCTCATAATGGCACCGGCGGTTGAGCGCCCAATTCCCGGCAATGCCAACAGCGCCTCAAAACTCGCAGGAAGATTGCCGTTGTGATGTTCTGCGCAGTATTTGGCCGAGGCATGCAAATTGCGTGCACGAGAGTAATACCCAAGGCCTGCCCACGCTTGCATGACGCGGTCAGCCGGTGCATTGGCCAAAGCTTTCACGTCAGGAAAAATGGCCATGAAGGCATTGAAATACGGAATGACCGTTCGCACCTGCGTCTGCTGCAGCATGATTTCTGAAATCCATACGCGATAGGCGCTGCGCGGATGTTGCCAGGGCAGGTCATGGCGGCCATGGACTTGGTGCCATGCCAGCAAGCTATCGGCGAAGTCGTATTCGACCATGCCGTTTATCGTGGCAGCAATGCATCTACATAGGCATTCGGATCGAATGCGCGCAGATCTTCCGGTTTTTCTCCAAGCCCGATGAACCGGATGGGAAGTTTGAATTCACGTGCCAAGGCAAACACCACGCCGCCTTTGGCGGTGCCGTCCAACTTGGTAATGACCAGGCCGGTAACGCCCACCGAATCATGAAAAGCGCGGCATTGATTCACAGCGTTTTGTCCGGTGGTGCCGTCGATGACCAGCAGCACTTCATGCGGTGCTGAGGCATCGATTTTACCCAGAACTCGTTTGATCTTCGCCAGCTCCGACATCAGATGGGTCTGGGTGTGCAGGCGGCCGGCGGTATCGGCAATCAGAATGTTGAAGTTACGGGCAGTTGCGGCCTGCAGTGCATCAAATGCCACGGAGGCCGGGTCGGCGTCTTGGCCCTGCGCGATGACGGCGACATTGTTGCGTTCACCCCAAATCTGCAGTTGCTCGACAGCAGCGGCACGGAAGGTATCACCCGCCGCCAGCATCAGGCTATGGCCTTCAGCCTGAAAGCGCCGTGCCAATTTGCCGATGGTAGTGGTTTTACCCACACCGTTAACCCCTACAGTCAGCAGCACGAACGGCTTGCTGCTCTCGGGAATCCGCAATGGAACGCTGACCGGTTCAAGTAACGCCAACAGCGAGGCACGCAGCGCATTCATCAGCGCTGCTGCATCGGTAAATTCTCGGGCTTTGAAACGACGCTGCAAATCTGCCATGATTTCCTGAGTGACGACCATGCCGACATCGGCACTGATCAATGCCGTTTCTACTTCGTCCAGCAGTTCCGGATCCAGTTTCGGATTGCGTGAAAACAACATGCCGAAGGTCCGGGCAAATACGGTTTTACCCAGCACTGCTTTGGTTGCTTGCGGAGTATCGATGACGGTTTGTTGCGTTGCGCTATCTTCGGCTACAGTTGCTTCTTGCGCAGGAGCAATCGTTTTAGCGGGCGCACTTTCGGGCTTTTTCTTGAAAAAATCAAACATGGTCGGATTCTAGGTCACAATAGTGCGGTTATTGAAGATATGGGGGCTTTACATGCAAAAAACAGGGCCAGGCCATGTCCGCATTATAGCCGGTAGCCACCGTGGCTCTAAATTGCCCATTGCAGATGTGGCTGGATTGCGACCCACTGGCGACAGGGTGCGGGAAACCCTGTTCAATTGGCTTCAGCAGAAAATTGCAGGGCGCAGGGTTTTGGATGCCTTTGCCGGCTCCGGCGCGTTGGGTTTCGAGGCCGCTTCGCGCGGTGCGGCTTCGGTGGTATTGCTTGAGTATTCCCGCCAGGCAGCACAAAGCCTGCGCGAGACCGGAACTCGCTTGGCGTTCGACAATATCCAAATCATCGAAACCGAGGCCTTAGCCTGGATGGCAGCGCCCTCGTTCGCGCCGTTTGATCTGGTATTCCTGGACCCGCCCTTTGCCGGTGCGGATTGGGCTGCAATTTGGCCGCGGGTCACAGCGCTATTGGCAGAAAATGCTTATGTCTATGTAGAGCAGCCACTGTCTGCAGTAGCGCCCCTACCGGAAGACTTTACTGTGTTGAAATCTGGAAAAACCCAGAATACCGCTTATTTGCTGGCACAATGGCAAAAAGCGCATATTGACTGATACACTATCTTGGATTGCATTTAGAGCACGTAATGAGCCAAAACACTTACCGAACAGCAGTTTACCCCGGCACTTTTGATCCCATAACCAATGGGCATCTGGATATTGTGGCCCGGGCATCGCTGTTGTTTGATGAAGTGGTCTTGGCCATTGCGCAAAGTCCGAATAAACAGCCGGTTTTCGAGCTTAATGAACGTGTGGCCATGGCTACCGAGGCCTTGTCCGGTCACCGCAATATCCGGGTAGTGGGTTTTTCCGGTCTATTGGCCAATTTTGTGCACGAAGTCAATGCCGGCGTGGTTTTGCGTGGCTTGCGCGCCGTGTCGGATTTTGAATACGAATTTCAGCTGGCGAGTATGAACCGGCACCTTATCCCGGATGTCGAGACGGTGTTTTTAACACCTTCAGAACAATTCAGTTTCATTTCCTCTTCCTTGGTGCGTGAAGTGGCGCGTCTTGGTGGGGATGTGTCGGAATTCGTGCCAGCAACGGTTCAGTCGGCCTTAGCGGCGAAGTGGAAGCAATCATCAACACACTAATAATAGAGGTGCACCATGTCACGTAAATTCATTTCCTTCATTGCCTTGGCTTTAATGCTAGCGGTTTCTGCCTGCGCCGATAAAGAGGCTGAAAATAAACAAGCCGAAATTCCGGCCAAACTTCCAGTGCCGACCAGCACTGATGCCACAGAATGGCGCCAGTATTTGGGCAGCGTTGCAGTGCAACCGGCGTACCAGGAAGTAGTTACCGACCGTATCATTCCATACTTTCTGCCAGCCGACAGCAAAACAGCCGATAACTTGCCTAATACCGAAGTTTCCAGCCCGTACAGCCGTCAGATGGAAATGGTGCAGCCGGCCATCCAGCGTACGGTTACCAAAGGCAATCTTCTGGTATTCGGATCGCCCGACAGCAGTACCTTGGCTGATTTCATTGTTGAAGCCTTTACCGGAGCCGTTCCTACAGCGCTTTCCGGCTCGCATGTGCTGTTCATTGGCAAGTCGGCGGACGCCGAACGTGTAAAAACGGCCGTTGAAGCGGCTGGCGGCGGCTTCTTGTTCGAAGAAATTCCATAATCTCGACATTTCTGAAAAATGCGGCCTGGCTTTGCCGGGCCGCTTTGGTTTAAAGCCAATGGCATTGCTCATCAATTCGCTCTGCATCAATTGTGATGTCTGTGAGCCGGCTTGTCCTAACCAAGCTATCACTCAGGGCGAAGACATCTATATCATTCATCCTGAACGTTGCACCGAATGTGTCGGCCATTTCGACGAACCGCAGTGTGTGGTGGTTTGTCCGGTGGAATGCATCGATAAAGATCCCGAATATCAGGAAACCGAGAGCCAGTTATTGCAGAAGCTGTATCGTTTGCAGGAGCAAGCCAATGATGGGCTGTGATT